>CAZFXE010000009.1:0-22338 GCA_964522945.1 uncultured bacterium | reverse complement strand
CCCAGCTCAACGGTGAAATGCTCGCTCTTTTCGAAAAGATGATCAGCCAGATCTTCATCATGCAAGCTAACGGCATCAATGAAACGACCATCCACCTGAACACTCCAGAATTTGCCTCTTCAATGTTCGCCGGAGCTCAAATCGTCATTAAGGAGTACAGCACTGCTCCGCTGGCATTCAACATCGAATTTCTAGGCTCCCCGCAAAACAGCCTCTATTTCGAACGAAATATTGCCAGCCTCCGAGCTGCATTTGCCAGCGAAAACCGCAAATACTCCATCAACCGCATTGACAGCCGCCTTCTCTCTAAACAAGAAAAACCTCTTTTCCACCGCAAAGGAAAATCTTCAGACAAAGGCAAAGAAGAAAAGCAATCTTTTTTATAATTTTTTACTCATAAAATACGTAGTAAACTCGACCCCTCTACGTACTTTTTTGCGTTCTTGGACAACCTCAAAACCTTGCCGCTCTGCTAAGGGCTTTAGCAAAATGCTTGCCTCCGTAGTCAATTCTGTCACCCCAAGCTTTTTGGCCTCTTCCTCAAGCCTCTTCAAGATAGCTGTAGCAATTCCCCTTCTCTGATGGTCTTTGTGTACATAGAGCCTGTCGATAAAACCAGTCTCAGTCATGTCTCCAAAGCTAATAATTTTACCTTTATCCTCGGCAACGAAGGTCGTATTATCGGTTAATGATTTTAACCATTTTTCTTTATCGATACCGTTTGCAGGGGCCCAAGCATGAACTTGCTCAGAGCTGTAATATTGGGTTCCAATCGCATGGACCACATCATGGAAAAGCTCTAGGATTGCCTCTAAATCTGCTGGTTGAAACTTTCGAATCATCATAACTTAGTAAGTTATCTTCCCTATGGCCATTTTCACAAGTTCTTTCCTAAAACAAACTTTTTGGAGTTTTTCCTTACTCATGGTACAAATCCTCGGATTGTTTTTGATTTATCCTAGATTCTGTACCAACCAAACCTGGGAAATCTATAGGTATTTTTTCATTGCACCTCAAGAAGAGATTTTGGATTTGCGGTTTAGTTCTCCTCTGTTTATGCTCAGGGTGGTAGTTGGAACAAACCCCAGCGGCTGTACCCCTTATGAAAGAAGTTTCCTACGATTGGTTGAACCTTGTTGAAAAAGCTCTGGAAAAGATCCAGCAGCTTCCCTCTTTGGAAGAAAATTTCCCTTTCCCCTGGGCCGATGCAAGCCATGCCATCGGATCTGGACTCAAATTAACCGATCTTAATATCTCCAGCAAACGCGTTTCCTGGAAAAACCAGGATGCGGCCCTCCAAGGACTTGGAGAAAAAGTTTTTACCGTCTCTGTCGAAATGGCTCCGGTTGAAGGCTCTGTCTTTTTTGCCATGCCAGAAAATGATGTCGCTTATTTGACAATGCAGACTCTGCTAGGCGGAGCAGAAAAAGAAGGGTTTTCCAATGCAAAACTAAGAGAAGGCTTCTATCATTTCCTTTTCCTGAAAGCTCTAGAAGCTGTAGATCACTTAAAAGTTTTTAAAGAAGTCTCTTTCCATTTCTCTCCAAATCACACGCTGCCGATGGAAGAGTTTTTCTGCATTGATATCGACTTAGCTACTGCTGAAAAGACCGTGCACGGACGTTTGATCTGTCCGCAATCTTTTCTGACATCTTTCAAAACATTTCAGCCAATGCAAAAAGGAACCCTGCTTTCCTCAGAAATCACTCAGGGCATCGATGTCAGCCTTCGGTGCGAAGTCGGTACAACTTCTATCTCGTCAGAAGAATGGGATAAAGTCCGAGTCGGTGACTTTGTTATTCTAGACCGTTGCTCTTACGATCCAATGGAACAAAAAGGATCATCGACATTGATGCTAGGAACAACTCCTCTCATCATTGCTAGAATGAAACCCGAAGGCATGAAAGTTCTCGACTTTGCTTTTTTCAAAGAAGAAGAATCCCCCGCTGAAGCACCTATTGGTACGGATCTGACATTGACAGCAGAAATCGGGCACGTATCAATGCCTTTAAATAAGCTTCTCCATTTAGAGCCCGGCATGATGATCGATCTCGCAATGCATCCTGAACAAGGGGTTGATCTCACAATCAGCGGCAAAAAAGTTGCAAGTGGCGAACTCCTCAAACTCGGAGAGACCGTAGGCCTCCGTATTTTAGAAATTTCACGATGAAAGATCGATTCCATAAACAACCAACTTTAACAGACATCGATCCCGATGATGAACCTCCATCGGCAATCCCCCGACATATCGGCCCTTATAAAATAGAATCGCTTCTGAATAAAGGAGGCATGAGCTTGCTTTATATGGGCATCCAGCCTGAAACCCGCCAGATGCTTGCGATCAAAGTCCTTTCTCCGACTTTTGTTACCAACCCGGAGATGGTGGATCAATTTCTCAAAGAGACCAAGATCATCGCGATGACCAACCATCCCAATATCGTCAAACTCTATGGAGAGGGGCAGTGGGAAGGCGGACTCTATATCGCCATGGAATTCATCCGCGGTGTTTCTCTTAGACAGTTCATTGAACAGCAGTCGCTTTCGATGAAACGGTGCATCGATATTATTTTGCAAGTCGCCTACGCTCTCTGCCATTTGCATTCCCATGGCGTTATCCATGGCGATCTAAAGCCTGAAAATATCCTCATCACTGAAGACGGCATTGTCAAAGTGATCGATTTTGGCATCGCCAGGCTCCATGAAGAGGTAAAAAAAGAAAAAGGCAAAACTCTCCGAATTGTGGGAACTCCCACCTATATGAGCCCCGAACAAAAGGAAGATCCCTCCAAGATCTCTTTTGCCTCCGATATTTATGCTCTTGGGATCATTGCCTACGAACTTTTAAGCGGCAAACTCAGTTTCGGCATTATCCATCTTTCGCAAGTCCCTAAGGGACTGAGACAAATTCTTGAAAAGGCCCTTGCCATCTCCATCAAAGAAAGATATCCCGATGCGATCAAATTTATTTCCGATCTTTCAGAATATCTCAAATCCGGCGGTCTTGAAAAAGATAGGCCAGGCACTGACCAGCTCAAAGAAATTTTAGAGACCATCCAAAAAGCAGGCCAGGCCCTTTCTCCCTCTAACCCACCTTCTTGGTCTTCTTTGGAAATCGGCATTGCCAAATACAAAGCGACCGCACAAGGCAGCACCTATTACGATTTTTTCAAATTCCGTGACAATACCTCCCTGGTTCTGATTGCCCAACCCATGCAGACCGGGCTAGAGACTCCTATTTTTTCCGCCAATCTCCGCGGTACAATCCGCTCACTTTTAGCCTCCCATTTAACCTCCCAGGAGAATTTTTCGTTCCCTCTTTTCATCTCTGCACTGAATAGAATTGTTCAAGAAGATCCTCTCAGTCAGAAATTTGCCGCTGCTTTTCTGATCCTTTCTCCACAGCGCGATGAACTTTCATTCCTATCTTGCGGCCTTGGAAATATTCTCCATGTTTCACCTGGTCATATAATGCCCCGGTCGCTTGGGAATCAAAATCCGCCGCTTGGATCACCGATGCGCGGAGATTTTGAACTCACAGTCGACAATTGGAACATCGGCGACATTCTGATTTTCCATTCTTTGGACCCTAGCGTTGATCAAATCTTACAAGAAGCTTTAAAAGAAAACTTCTTCCTCTCACCCCAAGGTCAAGCTGACGCTCTTTTAAAGAAAGTCGCTGGCCTTCCGGTTTTTGTCCAAGACAAAAAACCCCAAGTTCTCTTCTCTTTACACAGGATTGGCTAATAATCAGTCGCGCTTAAGAATAAAATTTTCCATGTGATTATTTCCTGCCCTCTTATAATCTCCTCCCTGCTTACAAAACAGGCTTTTACAAATACGAAAGGAGATCAGATGTCACTCAAAGTAAATACCCATATAGTAAATGCCGTACCAGAATACATTGAGCCTATTGCTGACAGTAACGAATCCGAAGCATACAAGAAATCGGTTAACGATGTGTGCAACAGCTACTTTAATCCTGGTGCGGAAGTTCAAGGTGGCAATAAATCCTCTTTAGAACATAGAACCCAAGCTGGTGAAGGTTTTGCTGATGAATATAGAATTCTTACAAACGCCGTAAGATCCAAACTCTAAAGGATTGGCCTTTTGGCTATGACGGCCAAAAAAAATTAAAAAGCCAGCCGTACGGTATAACAAACGACCGGGGGTTTTTTGGCGCTTGAAGATAAACGGAAAGTATTTTAGGATTGCCAATCAAGAATTACTTCACTATGCAACATTTTTTTTCGCGGATCGCCGGAACCTCTAAGTCGACTTTGATCGAAGCAGCTCTAGGACTCGTGCTATTGCACGCTCCTCTGCTTTGTGAGGATCCTCCTACGCCCGAAGACACGGTCGGATTTCTTTTTTCATCGGGGAAAGTAAAGAAAACTCCAGTCGATGACAATGCCCTTCACAATACTCCCAGCTTAAAAGTCCTCGATAAGAAAAAAGACACCTACACGATTAATTTCAGCAATGTCTCCATCATCGAGTACATTAAGTTCGCCAGCAAGATCACCAATCTGAACTTCGTCTTTAGTGACGAAGAGCTGCAATTCAACGTCACAGTCGTCTCTGAAGAGCCGGTAACTCCGCGCAATATCATGTCGATCTTGATCCAGGTCCTGCGCATTAACGGACTGATCGTATTGGAACAAGACAATAACCTTCTGATCACAAAGGTCCGCAATGTCAGCCAGCTGGCAACAGTTGTTGCCTCCGATTTGCCAGATGTTCATAGCAATGCACCGCTTGTCACTCGGGTGTTTAGAATTAAAAATGCCAGCCTCAATACCGTTGCTTCTGTCATCAAGCCGATGCTTTCCGACTCTGCTCTTTTGGAAGTCTCTGCGGAGACCAAACAGCTGATCATCACCGACATCACGACCAACGTCGACAAGATCTCTTCTTTACTAGCCAGCATCGATGCTCCCCACTCCCCGCTAGAGATCGACAACTACGTCGCTAAAACGGGCGATCTGGAAGCTCTAATTAAACTAGCGACTCAGATCCTCTCTCCATTCTCTGAAGGAAATGTTCTAACCTTTGTGCCACAGACAGAGACGCAGACGATTTTCATCGTATCGACTCCTTTTTTAGTCGAAAGAGCGATGACGATATTAGAAGACCTAGAAACCACGAACATGTCAGCTTCTCAACTAGCGATGAAAGGCCAGACCGTCTACCTCTATAAATTACAGCACAAAACAGGTGACGACTTCATTAGCGCGCTGGAAGACCTTAGCAAGCAACTCCATAAGAGAGGCGCTGCTGATAAGTTAGTCGATTGTTTAGACGAAGCCAAGTGGATCAAGGAATCAAATTCTATCCTCTTTATTGCCGATGAGATGACACTGAACAAGGTCAAGGAACTGATCCCTACGCTTGACACGACATCCGAAATCGGCATGCAAAAAAGCAACTTCTATGTCTATAAAATCCAGCAAGCTCCGTACGAGCAGCTGGAAAATAGCATCGATGCCATGGCCGAGAACCTGCAAAAAGCTCCCAAGCCTGACTATCCTCTGATCGATGTTCTCACCAGCGCTAAATACCTTCCGGATGCAAACTCTATTGTCTTCACAGGAGACACTGGAGCTTTGAGCAAACTCGCTGAGATCCTCCCTTCTCTTGATGTCGCTTCAAACCAAGGGGCCTCTTCGCAGTTTCTGATCTACAATCCTAGGAACCATACCGGCGACCAACTTGAAAAATCGATCCAAGATCTTGCAAAAAATCTCAAAAATGCCGGCCTTGCCGATCCTCACTTCTTGCAATCTGTCCAAAGCGCAAAGTGGACCCCCGCAAATAATTCCCTGATCTTCACCGGCACTCCTGATACACTTTCCCGCATTCAAGCGATCTTAGTCTCTTTAGATGGAGGAACCGAAGGCGTTGGCGGGGGAGTCGGAGGCCAAACTTTTTATCTCTACAAACTACAACATGCGAGTGGCGATACCGTCATTAACAGTTTGAAAAAAGTCTCCTCCAATCTCAATAGCTCTAATATTCCTAATCAAGCTCTCGTTTCAACTTTGCAGAACATCAAATGGATCAAAGAAAACAACTCGCTGCTCCTGACCGGCAACAGCTCGGCGATTGATCAAGCACGGACCTTAATAGGACAATTTGATGTGGCAGCAGCGGAAAACTCGCCAGAAGCAAACAAATCAGCCTTTTTTATTTACAAGCCGCTCCATCAAAAACCTCAAGTCCTCCAAAACAACATCCTGGCGATGTCCAAAGACCTTGAAGGATCCGGACTTATTGACCCTAACCTTCTTCTCACACTAAATACAGTCCGTTATGTCGATTCGACGCAATCGCTTCTCTTCACAGGATCTCCCGATGCTTTAGAGAAAGTCAAAGAAATCCTTGCCCGCACAGATGTTGTCTCTCCCAAAGAAGGGCAGATCCAGCAGCTCGGAGAATCGACCTTCTTAATCTACAAAATTCAACACGTTTCTTCAACTCAACTTATCTCCACACTTAAAGGACTAACAGGAGATCTTCAGCGCTCAGGCACTTTAGACCAATCGGTAGCGACTTCCATCAACAACCTCAAATACATCAAAGACTCTAACTCTCTTCTATTCACAGGAGCTCCTGAGACTCTCCAAAAACTCGAAGTCATCCTGAAGAAATTTGACATCTCTGGAACGACTGGACCTATTACACCTTCGACTTTCATTGTCTATACGCCAAAATATATTCCTGGAGATGAACTGATCCAAATCCTAGCCGAGTTTGAACAAAACCTCGTCGCATCAGGCGTTGCGAACAAAAGCCTTTTCGATACGATCTCCAATCTAAAATATGTACCGCGCACCTGCTCGCTGATTATTTCCGGAGATCAAGAATCGATAGCCAAAGTCGAAGAACTCCTTCGCCGCTTTGATGTACCCGTTTCAGAGCCAGGAAAAATCTCCTCCTCTATTGAGTCGATCCAAAATACTTCCTTCCTTATCTACAAGCTCGAATACCATCAAGGCGATGAGATCCTCTCTGCTCTTAAACAAATCGCCACCGACCTGGGCACAGGAACAGCAACCGGCAACCAAAACCTCCTCAATGCCATCAATTCCCTCCAATGGATCCGCGTCACCAACTCTCTCTTAGCCTCTGGTGAAGCTGAAACTCTTACTAAACTGCGCGACTTGATCGTTAACCTCGATGTTCCACTCCGCCAAGTCTTCATCGAAATCCTCCTCATCCAAACCTCTCTTTCCAACACACAAAACTTTGGCCTCCAATGGGGCGGCAAGCTGCAATATCTCAACAGAGTTGCAGCCGGCAGCGGTAACTTCCCTGCTCCCAGCTCCAACGCAGCCTCTACCTCCAATCCTATTAACACTACAGGAACATCAGTTTCGAATTTGAACAGCATTGCCCCCGGTATCAATGCTGTCAATGCAATAACAACACCTAGCACCACCAACGTCCCCTTTATGAATGGTTTTGACCTCGGCGTCATCGGTGATATCATCATGCACAAAGGCCGTTCGTTCCTCTCGCTGGGAAGCTTAGTCAATGCCCTTCAGAAAGATACCGATAGCACCGTTGTCTTAAACCCAAAAATCATCACGCAAGATAACCGTACATCGACGCTTTTTGTCGGCACTAACGTTCCGTTCATTGGATCTCAGGTTACTACCACATCAAACATCGTCTCTTCTTCTTCCAACATTGAATACCGCGATGTCGGCTTTAACCTCACCATTACACCGACAATCGGTAACAGTAATGTCGTCACTTTAGATATTAGCAATGATATCAGCCAAATCCTAAGCAGTCCATCGATCGGTGTCAGCGGGGCAACTAGTACATCAAGTGGTGTAATTCAAGGGATCGAATCTAGCCATACCACGATGACAACCCGCGTGCATGTGCCCGACCAACACTTCGTGGTCTTAAGCGGCATGATTCAAGATACAAAAACTCGCTATAAATCAGGGATCCCTTGTCTTGGCGGTCTGCCTGTCATCGGAGTTATTTTCTCTGAAAATGACCGTAATGATACAAAAGTTAACCTCATTATTTTCCTCCGTCCTCAAATTATCAATACCTATGAAGATTATAAGAAGGTCACCGAAGAACAAGAATGCACCTTCAAAGATCAAGCCGTAATGCCAGTTCTCAAAGAAGAATTTGATGCTGGCATCGACATCGTTAAGAGAGCTGAAGACGAATAGTTTTTTAGAATAGATCAGAAGTTTCAAAACAGCTAAAATCAGGACCCACGTTATTTTTTGGGGTGTGTCTTGAAGAAATTACTTTTCTCTTCCCTTCTTATCCTAACAAGCTGCTTCCGTGTCGGCAATGAACTTGAGCCTCAGCTCAACCACACTGTGCAAGACCGGTATCTGAAGAGCCTTCCTTCTCCATTCCCTCCTTTAACTGAAAAAGAAGCCGCTACCGATTGGGGACGAGAAGACCGCATTGCGCTTGGCTTTGCCCATGAATTAGATCTCTATCAAGCCATTCACGGTTTTAAACGATCGTCGTTTCTGCTTCCTCCAGAACTCCATGATCGAAGGCTCCAGCTCGAATACGACACTTTGCTTTGCTACTATTACGGTGGAAAATACCCCGAAACCATTTACACCTTTAACAATAGTCCTCTCCGAGTTGTACATCCCTCTTTTACTCCGTATCAAGACCTCCTTGTCATGCTCTATGATTCTTATAACAAAATTGAAGAGCCTGACAACGCTGATAAAATCATGAACTATATGGAAACGACCTATCCTGCAACCGCTCAAAAACTGGCGCTTTCTAAAATTCTATTGAAAGGCGATATCCCCGCTCTGCAAGATGTCGCACCGTCTCATCCTGATATTCAAAATCTCCTTAACCATTACGAATTCGAGAAAAAATCGACACAAACTGCACAGCTTCTCAATGTCTTCGTTCCCGGAGCTGGCTATCTTTACGTCGGACAAACGCAATCGGCCATCACTGCTTTTCTTCTCAACGGCGCTTTCATCTGGGCATCTTGCTATTTCTTTATGCATGGCAACACCGCAGCTGGCATTATTTTTACCAGTATCGAGGCAGGATGGTACTTCGGAGGAATCTACGGCGCCGGGCAAGAAGCTAAATTTTATAACGAGCGGATTTATGAAAGATTGGCCACTCCAATGATGAATGAAAAACGGTACTTTCCTATCTTGATGTTAAAATATGGCTTTTAAAATTCTTGCCTTTCTATTTCCCGTCTTTCTTTTTTCCATCCCTGGCTACTATGAGCCGTGGGGAAAAGATGCTGATCTTAAATTTGTTCCTCCTCCACCCCAGCAGCAAGAAGTCCACCAATCTCTGATGGCCCAAGGAATGGAGAAGCTGATTTGGTTTCATCAGAATGTCATCTCAACTGTCGATGGCCCTAGGAGCCACTACAAACCTTCCAGTTCTAATTATATGCTTCAGGCCATCCGCAAGCATGGCTTTGTCAAAGGCTACGTCATGGGCTGCGACAGACTACTCCGTGAAAATAGCGATCCATGGATCTATCGCACGGCCATTATTGACAACAAGATCTGGAAAATCGATTCCCCCCCATAAATTTTTCTACTGAAAATTTTCCAAAAGATTTATCATTTCCAAGCATATGAAAAAACTTATCGGTCTAGTGGCTCTGGCACTTCTAACAACATCGCTCATTGCAGATTCTTCCATGGAACCTGTTGATACTTCGGTTGACACTTCAATGGACCAGTCCTGTGAAGTCGACATCTGTGATCCATGTGAAGTCGAAGTCTGTAACCCATGTGAAGTCGACGTCTGTGATCAATTCGGCTCTTTTATCTTAAATGAGTTCAAAATGGGATATTTCCGCTTTGGCGATAAAAAACTCAGACACAGCTACCAAAAAGGCCTTTTAGATATCCAGCTGACAAGTTCATTCTGCTTCTGGAAGCCTCTCTATGCCTACGCAGGTGTAGAATATATTGGGAGCAACGGACGCGTCCCCAATAGACATACAAAAATCAACATCCGCATGGTGCCGATCAGTTTAGGCATTCAATACATACAACCAATCACCTGCGATCTGAAATACTATCTCACTGCAGGCGCCCGTTACTTCTTTGTCCATCAATGGACTCGCTCGAGAAGCCTGACTCCCAATGGATGCGGAGGCTTTGCCAATACAGGATTCATCTACTATTTAAGCAACCACATAACCGTCGATTTCTTTGGTGAGTATTCCTTCAAAAAATTACATTTCCACCACATGGGCGGCAGCCTACAAGTCGGCGGTATGACCCTAGGAGCTGGCATCGGTTATTTCTGGTGATTGAAATTATTACCTTCCTGCCTGTAGTATAGTCCGCTATGAAAACAAAAATGTCTTACTTCTTCTTCAGAAATCTCTTAGCTCGCAAAGCTAAGAGTGTTTTCATTCGAATGAATATTTGCGCCTCTAAGCGCAAAAACACATAAAACTTTCTTACATCTGTGTTTTTAAGAGGTCCCAGAGGGCCATAGAGGCCATCTGAAAAAAAAATAGGCAAAAAAATTATTAGGAAATTTATGAAAACCCAAAAAATGCATGACAAGCTTAACTACCCCTTCCGCGCCTGGACGATCTGGCTGCTCAGTGCTATTTTCATGTTCTATAAATATGCATTGGAAGTTTCTCCTAGCGTCATGACATCGACTCTGATGACAGCATTTAACATTAGCGGTATAGCCCTTGGAAATTTAGCTGCCTGCTATTTCTATGCGTATCTTCTTCTGCAAATCCCTGCCGGCCTTCTTCTAGACCGATTCGGTCCTAGAAAGACGACGACTCTGGCCATTGCTCTATGTGCTGCTGGAAATCTTATTTTTGCAGGAGCAGATTCTGTATTTTTTGCCGGCATCGGCCGTTTTTTAACCGGAGCAGGAGCCGCCTTTGCAGCCGTTAACTGCTTAAAATTGATCGCCAACTGGTTTCCATATAGACAATTTGCCTTCATGGCAGGGCTGATGATGACCATTGCCATGTTTGGTGCTGTAGGCGGACAAGCGCCGCTAGCTGCCTTCATCAAAGCCACAGAGTGGCGCCAAGCGATGGAAATCATCGGGTTCGCAGGACTGATTCTAGCTGCTCTTTTCTGGATGATTGTGCGAGACAAAGCTCCTGATCATATCCTGGAAAAACATATTGTACCTGCTAGAACCTCTCTCATGGAATGCATCAGAAAAATCTTTAAAAACCCACAATCATGGTGGCTTTCACTCTATAGCGGTTTTGCGTTTGCACCTGTGATGGTCTTTGGCGGACTCTGGGGAGTCTCGTTTATTGCCGAGGCCTTTACTCTCTCCCATACGATCTCAGCACAAACTGTTTCCTTGATCTTCATTGGCTTTGCTGTCGGAGCTCCATTCTTTGGCTGGTACTCGGACCGTTTGGGACGAAGACGGGTTGTGATGTTATGGGGAACAATTTTGGGTTCCATTGCGATCTCAGCTGCGATCTATCTGCCGGGCGTTTCATTCTATGTACTTTCCGGATTGATGTTTTTCTTTGGATTTTTCATCAGCAGCTTCTTGCTCTGCTTTACGATGATCCGGGAGATCAACTTGCCCATGCTCGCAGCGACCGCCATTGGATTCATGAACGCATTCGATGCTGTCTTGGGTGCATTTTCTGATCCATTAACAGGGATGATCCTCGATTTAGGCTGGGATGGGAAAATCGTCGAAGGCGCAAGGGTGTTTTCGGTAACCTCTTACAAGGTCGCCTTCTTAACTCTTCCGGCGTACTTGATTCTCTCGCTATTTACATTGCTGAAGATCAAAGAGACACATTGCAAAGCGGCCTATCCGACCACTTTGCCTTGATATTCACAGGGTGGTAATACCACCCTAATTCTACTTTTCAGCGTGAACTTCTTGTTTTTCGGAAGCTTTGAATCGCATCTCGCGTTTTCTGTCGCGCAGGACGAATTGAAGAGGATTTCCTGTGAACTTATAGACTTCTCTAAATTTAGAGACTAAATACCGTTTGTACGTCTCGAGCATCAGCTTAGGATAGTTGACGAAGAGAACAAATGTCGGTGGCTGGGTCTCGACATGGGCCATGTAGTAAATCCGGAGACGTTTTCCCTGAATCATCGGAGGATGGTAGGTCTGGACGGCTTTCTCAACGAATTTATTGAGCTGGCCTGTTGAAATCCTCATCTCTTGATACTTGCGCACATCGACAAGCTCTTTGATGATCTTCGAGACATTTCTTCCCGTGATCGCAGAGATAAATAACGCAGGACAGTGTGATAAGAAAGCTGTGTCATAGCGGAGAGACTTCAAGCAGTGCTCCATCCGGTAGCCTTCCACGAGGTCCCATTTATTGAAGATCAAAATACAGGCTTTTCCTGCTTGTTCGATCATGCTCGCAATTCTCTTATCGTGCGATGTCATCCCTTCTTTAGCATCCAAGATCAGCACGCAAATGTCAGCACGTTCAATGGCACGCTCTGTCCGGATCGCTGCGAATTTCTCCACCGCATCGTGTTCTGCGCGTTTACGGCGAATCCCGGCGGTATCGATTAGAGTGAGTTTTGTTCCTTCAATGGTGACATAGGCATCGATCGCATCGCGTGTCGTGCCAGCAATCGGGCTGACCACGGAGCGCTCTTCGGCAAGAAGATGGTTGAGCAGTGTCGATTTTCCGACATTTGGACGTCCGACGATGGCGACTTTAATCGATCCGTCATCGATATAATCTTCGTCTTTGTTGAAAGTAAAACCTTCGAATGCCATTTCTAAAAGCTCAGCAATCTGAAAACCATGCGTTGCGGAAATCGGCAGAACTTTTTCTATTCCCAAACGGTAGAAATCGTAGGCATTTTCACGCTGGTTGTAATCGTCGACTTTATTGACAGCTAAACAGACAGGCTTATTCGAACGGAGTAAAAATTGAGCGACATGTTCATCAGCCGGTGTTACACCCACTTGACCATCGACAACCATGACAATCGTATCGGCTTCTTCGATTGCGACTTCAGCTTGACGCTGGATCCCTTCTTGGAAAGGAATATCGGGATTCGCAGCAATACCACCTGTATCAATAATATCAATGGGACGACCGAAAAAGTCAGCTTTTCCATAGATACGGTCGCGCGTAGTTCCTTCCTCATCATCAACGATGGAAATCCTCGCTCCGCACAGGCGATTAAAAAGGGCTGATTTCCCCACGTTGGGACGACCGACAAGGGCCAATTTAAACTTTTTCATATATCCATTGATTTGAGAGAAAAGTTTACTCGCTTTCTCCATATAAAGAAATGGAATAAAAAATTTAGTACTACATTTTTGATAAAATTGATCTCTTAGGCATTCTCAGGATAGTTGTCCATTAGCTTAAGCAGCTCCAGCAGGTCTTCCCGCGTGAGGACTTTGACTTGGGTCTCCTCATCAAACCCGATCACTTGCTCCATCAAGCCAAGCTTCTTTTCTATCAAAACATGGATATGCTCTTCGATGGTGCCGCGTGTGATCATTTTAAAGACCTGGACACCCCGGCTCTGCCCCATCCGGTGGACACGGTCGGTCGCTTGGTTTTCCTTGGCAGGATTCCACCAACGGTCATAGTGAATCACAACAGATGCTGAGATTAAATCGATACCAACGCCAGCGGCTTGCAGCGATCCAATGAAGACTTCGCATTTCGGATCGTCCCGGAATTTCTCTACTTGCTCTTTCCGATCTCGCGTTGAACCGCGGATCCCTGAAAAACCGATCTTATGCTCTTCCAAATAGCTCTCGATGATATCGAGCATCCCTAAGTACTGGGAAAAGACAACCAACTTCTGGCCGCTCTCTCGTGTCTCATTGAGCAGTTCAACGAAAAGATCCCACTTCCCAGATGTATATTTCTTATAATTGTCGATTTCATTCTTAAAGAGCGCGGGATGGTCGCAGATCTGCTTGAGCTTCGTCAGCAGAGCAAACACATGGAGATACGGCGTTGGCTTTGAATCGTCTTGTAGCTCTTTAAACAATTGTTCTTTAGAGGAACGGTAGACTTCGCGGTAGAGCGTTTTTTGCTCTTCAGACAGCGGCGCATAAGCCAGCGTCTCGGTTTTTTCCGGAAGCTCCAGGAGCACTTCAGATTTTTTTCTTCGCAAGACAAATGGCCTGATGAAACGGGCTAGTAAATATCTTTTATCGTGGTCGTTTTGTTTTTCGATCGGATTAACGAACAGTTCTTTGTATTGCGTCTCCGTTGGCATGTAACCTGGCAAAACCACATCGAAAAGCGATTTAAGCTCGAGAAGATTATTCTCGATTGGCGTTCCAGTCAGTCCCAGACGGACTGTGGCGTTGATCAGCTTTAAAGCTTTATGTGTCTGCGACGAAGCATTTTTAGCGATTTGGATTTCGTCGTAGATGGAAATATCAAAAGGGACTTCCGAGAGCGGGCTCTTCTCGCTGCGGAGAGTCCCATATGATGTCAGAAGAAGATCGTAGTGCTCGTCAAAATCAACTAGTGTCCTTTGCGCTCCATAATAGACATAGATGCGCAGACGCGGCAAAAACTTTTTCAGAAGATCTTCCCAGTGGAAAATGACTGAGGTCGGACAGACGACAAGATATTTTCCTGCTGGATTGGCGTTAGATGCAGCGGCTAGCAGCGCCATTGCTTGGTGCGTCTTACCAAGTCCCATCTCATCGCAAAGGAGTCCGGAAAGTCCCTGTGAATATAAAAACCACAGCCATTTAAGCCCTGTCTCTTGATAGCCTCTCAATTCACTCTTGAGCCCCGTGATATCGAAAGCAGTCGCCGGTTCAAAGTTTCTAAACTCATTCCAGTTTTTCAAACTTGCCGGATCTTCAGGCTCTTTGATCTCTTCAAAGACAAAAAGTTTGATCCACTCTAATGTTGTCAGCCGGATCTGTTTTCCTTTTTTCATCCACCGTTTTTTATGAATCCCTCGCAGCCAGTTGTAACGGGGAGATTTCAAGAGGATCAGTCCCGCAGGAGAAAAAAGATGCCGTTTGCCTTCATTCAAAGCTTCCCAGATCGACATCACGTCGACCGATCCGATGTTGCTTTCGTATTCAAGATCGAGCAGCCAAGAGCCGTCCGGCTCGCGTTTGAAGGAATTGATCTTTAGAAATAAATCATGCGGCTTTTGCAATCTCGGATCGATCTCGGTGATCGACCGCTGCAAAGTATCGATCTCGTAAGCGACGAAATACGGCTCTGCGCCCTCTTCGATCGTCACCTCTTTAAAGTAAGGATCTGGAAGGCGGAGCTCGTCTGGCACTTCATGGAATCCTTCACCTTCCACATAGGTATAATTTTCAAAGATCTCGATTTTTTTATTTTGGTAAGTTGGTAAAAACGTGTAGTGGGGACGGACGACGATGGCACCTTTATCATTGAGAAGCACATGGAGCCCTGAAGCCAGCAGCGGCGACCCTGCTGCAAAAAAACCGTTGATGTTTTCGAGATCGTCCTGATGCCCCAGAATAAACTCTGCGATTTCACTTCGAGGAATTTTGAGTCCGGCTGCAATACCTTGTCCTGCACGCCTTGCCATTTTAGAATAAAATCCCCTGCCGCGGACATAGATCCATTCATTGAAGTCGATGACCTCTTCGGCTTCCTCCGCCAGTTCCAATCCCGAATCGAAACGGAGCTCATCTTTTGTCAGCGTATAGGTCAGGCGGGATTCAATCGTGATCACATGCGTTTGAAATCCTTCATACGCATGGAGCCAGTGGCGATGACGGGTAACAAAATCAGGGACTTCTTCTTTTGGAATGACTTTTTCCGTCTCTTCGAACAAAACATCTTCCAGCAGAAAAAATCCTTTATCTGAAAGATAAATCCATGAGCCGTATCTGGCTGAGCTAGGCCGTTGAAGATCTCCCTTGTCAAATGCATAACAAACCAAATGGAGGGCTTGATTTGCATCAAAAAAGAGATTGTACTTGGCTCGGATTGGATTCAAATGCAGTTTTGATCCGACAAGATGCGTTTCGACCAAATGTTGGTGCCTGTGCAAAAATTCTCCGATCTGCGAAGAATGAATCACTTTCTCATTTAACAATGGATCGAGCTTCGAAGGATAAAATCCCTTGCCTGGAACAAAGCTCCACTCTCCAATCGGATAGACCTTAGCCGGCTTTTCTTCTTTTTCCGTTTCGATGATATCGAGATTGAAAACCTTTCTCAAAGGGTCGTAGAAAATCCTCCGGATTTGTTCGTTGGAAAATTCAAACGTCTTGAGCGGTGCATCAACATGAGCTAGGGCAGGAATGATCTGCGGCCAATTGGCCTCTGCAATGTAAAAACTACAGTCCACGTCTTCAAAATGAACGGAAATTTCTTTTGGAAGAGCCTCTTTGTCATAATTGAAAGTGATCTTATATTTCTTGCCCGCATCCTGCTGGATCATCCACCACTTAGCAAGGTCTGACCAAAATGAGAGTTCATAGCTCAGCAGATGGCTGGGCCTGCCTTCTTTCCACATCTGGAGCTCTTCCAGAGAAATGTTTGAGAATTTGAGAGACGTCTCTTCCGTTTCCATCTTTCTGTCGACGATGATCTCTTTGAGTTTTGCTTTTCCTTTGGGATTCAAAGCCTTTAAGGAAAACAACTTTTTCTTGGTCGTTGAAAACGCTTGGAACTGCGTCTGCAGATTTCCTTTTAGACATTTCGTTTCGTATCCATGGCGTCTTGCTGCCATCTGACAAAGATGCGTCCACAATGAATCTCTAAACCGGACATGCAACGGCTCTTCATGCCCGCTGAAGATCTTGGTCCACGCAGCTGCTTGATGCGGACACGATCCGCCTTGTTCTGCTTGCGCACATGTACAAAAGTGATCTTTTAAATTTCCTTCATCGGTGATCTGTAAAAAAGGCCAAAAGAGTTCCTTTCCGGTTCCCTTGACAGAGACCTGATAAGTACCTTCGGAAAATAAGATGTCTTCGACTTTCCCTTCGTCTGCAAGCTTTTGCCCTGCTTGAAGATCTTCAGGTGAAAAAGTTGTATGCGGCATGTTTGAGACCTTTGGTATAGAGGATGCCGTACCTCCATGAAGATTGCAAGAGGCTCTTTAGCAGGGAAATTAAAATTTAAATTAACTTTTCAGGGGAAACAAAGTCATACCCAAGATCTTGAGCGACTGAAAGATTAGTAACTTTTCCTTTATAGAGATTAAGTCCCTCCATAAAGCCGGGATCTTCTTTCAAAGCAACTTTATATCCTTTATTGGCCAGCTTCAGCGCATAGGTCATCGTCGCATTGGTCAGCGCCATCGTTGCAGACCTTGCACAAGCTCCTGGCATGTTGGCCACGCAATAATGTACCACGCCATCAACAAGATAGATCGGATGAGAATGCGTTGTCGGTTTAGACGTCTCGCAGCATCCGCCTTGATCAATCGCCACATCGACAATCACTGATCCTTTCAACATCTTAGACACCATATGCTTGGTGATCAATCGGGGAGCTAATTTTCCTGGAACGAGCACTGCCCCTACAACCAGATCAGCAAGAATGACTTTTTGTTCGATATTCGAGGGAGAAGCAAAGAGCGTTTTGAGCCGAGGACCATACAGCGCATCGAGCTCGCGTAGGCGTGTCAGATTATTGTCTAAGATGATCACATCAGCACCAAGACCAAGAGCCATCCTGGCAGCTTGTGTTCCGACAACCCCTCCGCCGATCACGACGACCCTGCCTTGAAGAATCCCTGGCACTCCACCTAGTAGAACACCCCGTCCTCCATAGACCATCTGTAAAGCCGTTGCTCCTGCTTGGATCGCGATCCGTCCTGCAATCTCGCTCATGGGAACTAAAAGAGGAAGGCGGCCATGTCTATCCGTTACGGTCTCATAAGCAATGGCGATTACTTTTTGTTCTAAGAGATGTTTTGTTTGGACAGGATCGGGAGCTAAATGGAAGTAACAGAAAAGGATCTGCCCCTCATGCATCAGAGGAAATTCAGACATTTGTGGCTCTTTGACCTTGATGATCATTTCCGCTTTGTAGGCTTCCGTAGGGCCTTTCACAATCTTGGCGCCAGCTGCCTCATACATCTCGTCAGAAAAGCCAATCGCTTCTCCGGCTTTAGTCTCAACATGAACTTGATGGCCCCCTTGAACAAGAGCATGCACCATGTCGGGAGTTGCGCCGACTCGAAATTCTTTGTCTTTGATCTCTTTAGGAATACCAATGAGCATATTCTTCTCGTAACCGGAAAAAAGTCGAAAGTCAATTATTTTTTAATAAGTGATCGATCCGTGAAAGACGAATGTGGCCCGTCCCCTTAATTTCACGGTCTTGGAAGTGACCTCGACAAAGAGTTCTTCGCGAGATGCTGGAACAATACAGATCGGATTCTTCAGCTGATATTTTTTCATGGCAGCGACAGCGACCGCTGCGGCTCCCGTTCCACAGGCAAGCGTCTCTTCTTCAACTCCACGCTCGTAAGTTCTCGTGTAGATCTTGTCTCCTCTCATTTGAGCGAAGTTCACATTAGCGCCTTGCGGAGCGAATGCTTGATGGAATCTCAGCTTAGAGGCTACCGATTGGAAATCTGGGAATGCCAGATCGTTAACAAAGGCTACCGCATGGGGAACGCCCGTATGGACCAGTTGAAGAGAAAAAGCATCTATCGGGAAATTATCATGCGCCCAGATATAAGCTCCCAGATCAACGGTGATCTGATCGCCTTCCCAGGAACACTGGACAATTCTTTCATGGGTCTCAATCGTCAGGTTGGATGACGGATGCCCCATCTGCCGGATAAAATCGACCAGACACCTTAGACCATTTCCGCACTGGGCTGCTTCTTTTCCATCCGCATTGAAAATTCGCATCCGGAAATCGGCTTTTTCTGAAAGCTGCAACAACACAACGCCGTCTGCTCCCACCCCTAAACGGTGCTCGCAAAGATGTTCGATAAATTGTTTATCTTCCACAGGAAATCTCTGCCTTCTGTCATCAAAGATGACAAAGTCATTTCCCGCTCCGTGGTATTTGGCAAAGTTCAACTGCATGCCCCCCATCGTAGCAATCTAAAATGATATTAATCCATTGCGAATTAGAGCTATTAGAGCCGTCTGAAGAAGACGGCTCTCTAGATTTACATCTTGAGTTCTTTGTAGGACGAGACGATCCCGTCTAAAAGACCAAAATCAAGAGCTTCTTTGGCCGAGAACCAACGGTCCCGATCAAGAGCTTTTTCAATCGTCTTGGCGTCTTTGCCGGTTGCTTTCACATAAATATCGACCAAGGCTGTCCGCGTCTTGATGATCTCTTCGGCTTGGATCGCTAGATCGGTCGCCTGTCCACGGATCATTCCTCCGATAGAGGGTTGATGGATCATGATACGGCAGTTAGGAGTTGCAAAACGTTTTTTTGGAGCTGCACAGAGACTCATGATCGATCCCATCGAAGCTGCAAGGCCTGTGACGAGTGTTGTCACCGGAGAGGTGATCATCTTCACTTGGTCCCAGATCGCCATGCCAGCATCAACAGATCCACCGGGTGAATTGATAACAAAGAGGATCGGTTTACCTGGATCGATAAGCTCTAAGTACCAAATTTTGCGGATTGCATCTTTAGCTGTTGCCATATCGACAGCATCGCAGAAAAAGATCCGCCTTGCTTTGAGAAGGGCCTCATCGATCTTATTATCGATCAGCCGGATATTCATTTCTGATCTGTGTTCTTCTTCGTCATCGAGCCTAGTCATATTACCTCTTCATCTTCGTCTGATTATTCTGTTTATCGGTATTTCAATCAATCACGAGTTCAGGATAGAGCGGAAATTGATGTAAAAGCTCTCCGACATTTCTCTGAACTGTGGCTAGAACTGATGGTTCTATGTGAATCTTGGCACGGCTGGGGCCGCCGGTCTTTTCATCCGTGAGCGGTTTTGTCGATTTAAAAAGACTGACAATCCATTTGGCGATCTGCTTCATCTCAGCTTCTTTCATGCCAAGTGTTGTGAGGGCTGCAGGGCCCATCCGGACACCGGAAGTATACCAAGGGCCGTTTTTATCAAACGGGATGGCGTTGCGGTTCACGGTAAAGCATGCTTCGCGCAGCGCTGTTTCTGCTTGCCGGCCCGTGAGCCCAAATTTGTCAAAGACATTGGCGACAAGTAGATGGTTGTCAGTGCCGCCGGTTGTCAGGTGAACGCCCTGATGTAAAAATTCTTCAGCTAGAGCATGGCAGTTTTTCACAATTTGTTGCGCGTATGTGCGGAACTCGGCCGTATTGGCTTCTTTGAAGGCAACGGCTTTTGCAGCCATCACGTGCGGAAGAGGACCTCCTAAAACTAAAGGACATCCTTTATCAATCACTTCTTTGTATTCATTTTTGCAGAGAACTAAACCGCCGCGCGGACCCCTTAATGTTTTATGTGTGGTTGAGGTCACCACATGCGCAAAAGGGACAGGATCGTAATTGCCCTGCATCACTTTTCCAGCGACAAGACCTGCAAAGTGGGCCATGTCGACCATGAATGTCGCGCCGACGGTGTCGGCAATTTCTCGCATCTTGGCAAAGTCAATGAGTCTTGGATAGGCGGAATACCCAGCGATCAAGATCGCCGGTTTTTCTTTTTTGACTTGAGCTTCAAGCGCTTTATAATCGAGGTAACCGGTGTGCGGATCGACATCATAGACCACTGAATGCATCATTTTAGAAGAAATATTATGCCGATAGCCGTGGGTAAGGTGGCCGCCGGAATTGAGCGACATCCCCATGACTTTTTGGTTCATCAGCAGCTTGCGCATCTGTTCGTATTCGTCAGGGGTCAGCTCATCTATCGTTTTTTTGCCGAGCCTTTCGACTTCTTTACTTTGGACGCGGTAGACCAAAATCGACCAGAACGCCACCATATTGGCATCAGCCCCTGAATGCGGCTGAACATAGGCATGGTCGCAATTAAAGATTTTTTTAAGCTCTTCGACAGCTGCTGCTTCTACATAGTCGACATTGTCGCAGCCGGCGTAGAACCGGTGGAAGGGGTAGCCTTCAGAATATTTATCGGTCAAAAGGTTGCCCATCGCCAATTGAACGGGAAGTGAAGAAAAATTTTCAGAGGCGATCAGCTTCAGATGGGACCGTTGGTCCTTCAGTTCTTTGACAATTGCATCCCCAATGCCTGGAAATTCGCCATGGACAGCATCAATCGAAGCCAAATACGCAATTGCCGCCGTTTTTCTCTGGGCTTCAGGGACTTTATTAAAGTATTTTTTTAAATATGACATCTGATTGCATTCTGACAGAAAGAAACATTTTCTGCGACTGGGTGCGTTATAAATTTAATTCTGTGCATTTCGGCTACCGTTGAATCCCAGGGGCTGTGGCGCAGCCCAAACACGAAAAATTAAGTTTATGGTGCACTTACCCCAAAAATCCCTTGAGAAGAAAGTGAGTCCACCTATATTCTATCGGGTTACAAACCAGGATATTTGCAAATGAAAGATGCCCTCAAGACGATTTTGGAAATCCAAGAGCTCGACATGAAAATGCTCCGTCTGATGCGTGTTAAAAAAGAACGCTTAAAAGAGATCGATCAGATCGAAGCGCTCCGCAAAGAACTCCATCAGCAGTTGACCGAAAAGGAAAATGAGATCGTCGAGTACGGCAAACAAGCCCAAACACTCGAAACTAAGATCCAAGAAATCACTGCTAAGATGAAAAAACTTGAATCTCAACAGGGCTCTGTCAAAAAAGTGGAAGAGTTTAATGCTCTGACTCAAGAAATGACGGCATTAGAGCGCGAGAAGATCAATACCGAGCAAAAAGTTTCCGATCTCGTTGACAAACGCGTTGCCGGAGAAGAGCTTCTCAATAAAATTAAAGAGAGCCTCCAAACTTCAGAGATCAGCAGCTCTGCTTTAGAAAATGAGATCAAAGACAGCGTTAAGCTGATCAATGATGAAGGCACCTCTTTAAAAGCAGAAAGAGAGAGCCTCGCAAAAACTGCAAACGTGGAAGTTTTACAAATTTACGAAAGACTCGTTCGCAACAAAAAAGATCGCGTGATTGTTCCGATTGAAAACCGGACTTGCAGCGGGTGCCATATCGCACTGACCGCTCAACATGAGAACATCGTTCGCAAAGGCGAAAATCTTGTTTTCTGCGAACATTGTTCACGCATTCACTATTGGCAGCCGGAAGAAGTGGCTGTCGAAGGCGCAGCAACAACGACAAAACGCCGCCGCCGTCGCGTAGCTGCTACTTAAATTTTTCGGGAAAGTAAGCAATCGCTGTTTTGCTTAGCATTACAGAGGAAAGTCTGGACTTCACAGGAGAGGATACCAGCGAAAGGCTGGGGGCCGCAAGGCTACGGAAAGTGTAACAGAAAATAT
>CAZFXE010000008.1:5709-22767 GCA_964522945.1 uncultured bacterium | reverse complement strand
GAAAGGTCAAGGATCTACACGTAACGGCCGAGATTCAAAATCGCAACGCCTCGGGCTGAAAGTTACATCTGGACAATTTGTCACAGCTGGAAGCATACTCGTCCGCCAACGCGGAACGAAATGGTCCCCTGCTAAGAACGTCGCAGTCGGAAGAGACGATACACTCTTTTCTTTAATCGACGGCGTTGTTTCTTACCGTAAAGGACTTAAAACTTACGTCTCGGTAATGCCCCTTCCCCAATAGCTTTCGAGGAAATTAAAGATTTTTATTCAATTTCCTCCAGCTATAGTTTTTGGTATACTGGATGAAATTAATTTAGGAATCGTATGTTCGTCGACAAAGTCAGACTCTCTCTCAAAGCCGGCCGCGGCGGAAACGGCGTCATCGCTTGGCGTCGAGAAAAATACATCCCTAAAGGCGGCCCCTGCGGCGGAGACGGCGGAAAAGGCGGATCGATCTACATCGAAACCGACGATCAGGTTGTCTCTTTAGAAAACCACCGCAATAGACGCATCATCATCGCTAAAAACGGCCAGCCCGGCGGCTACAACTTCTGTACCGGCAAAGACGGCGAAGGCGTCACCCTCAAAATTCCTCCTGGCACACTCATTAAAGACGCCCTCACCGGTCAAGTCCTCTACGATTTTGTCGAAAAAGAAAGATCTGAACTTCTCTGCAAAGGCGGCAAGGGCGGAAAAGGCAACGACCGTTTTAAAACCTCGACCAACCAAGCCCCTTACATTTGCACTGATGGAGAAGATGGCGAAACACTCGAAATTGAGCTAGAACTCAAGCTCATCGCAGATGTTGGCCTCATCGGCATGCCGAATGCTGGTAAATCATCCCTCATGTCGTGCATCACCCATTTAGCCGTTAAAATCGGCGCTTATCCCTTCACAACTCTCTTCCCGAACCTCAGCTATATCCACTATCCCGATCAGATCCGTGTTCTCCTAGCCGACATCCCTGGCATTATCGAAGGAGCCCATCTTGACCGAGGCCTAGGATTTGAATTCTTACGCCACATCGAAAGATCGGCAGCGTTGATCTTTGTGATAGATGCCTCCGGCATTGAAGGCAGAGAACCAATCGATGACTTTAGAGTCCTCCAAAATGAGCTTAGAGCCTACAAGCCTGAGCTCCTCGACAAACCCTCCCTAATCGTCCTCAACAAGATCGATATGGAAGGCGCCAAAGAACATGCTGAAGTCTTCCACAGAGAAGTCCCCTCCGCCAAGATCTTTGAGATCTCTGCTTTAGAAGAACTGGGCCTAGATCCCCTTCTTGAAGCAATCCGAGACCTCGTTAAGCCCGCCCTCGTTTAAATCTTGCATTGCATCAAACATTGAAAGTCCAGCGTGTCATTTTTAGCCAATTTCAAGCAGAGAAAGAAACAGCAATCGTTGCAAGATAGAGCAGCACGATCCGATTTTTATATGAAGAATTTTATGAATTTCTGCTTGGCAATCTAAGGTAATACAGCATTCTCCAGAAAGAGAAAAGATTTGGCCGGAACTGGAATCGAACCAGCGACACAAGGATTTTCAGTCCTCTGCTCTACCGACTGAGCTATCCGGCCAAAAGACTACCTAGGATAGTGTGACTCCTCTTTTTCCGCAATTGTTCCTTCAGACAATTGTTGGCCTTCAAAATAATTTTAGAGTGAAATTTGTTCTTTAAGGTGATATTTCTAAGCCTTTCCTTGAACCTATTTTAAGAGGCTTGGTATCCTGGTGGCTTTTGATGATTCCATTAATTGACTATAAGCCCACGAAGATCATTATCCGGATGCCCAATTGGATTGGGGATCTGGTCATGGCAACTCCAATTTTGACGGATGTCAGAAAGGCGTACCCTAATGCCCACATCACGGCGATGTGCCGCACTCCTATTTGCGATCTGCTCAAAGAAGATCTTGATATCGATGAGCTTTTTTGTTTTAGCAAGGTCAATACCTTTGGAAGAAGAAGCGAGCAGAGGGATATCATCGAAAAGATCCGAAAGGGCACGTATGATTTGGGAATTTTGCTGACCCATTCGTTTTCTTCAGCTTGGCTGTTTTGGCGCGGCAATGTCCAAAGACGGCTCGGATATCGGGGCAATTTACGCAACCTTCTTCTGACCGATAAAATCGACCTTCCTGTGAATGTCCGTCAGCAGCATCTCGTCAACACATATAAAATGCTTTTGGGGCCTTTAGGAATTCCAATGTCGGAGACAAAACCTCGGATTTATCTAACCGATAAAGAAACCAAAGAAGCTCAAGTCTTGCTTAAAAGGCTGGGTGTTTCACCTGGCGCTCGTTTAATCGGCATCAATCCTGGAGCAGCTTACGGGTCAGCTAAGTGCTGGCTTCCGGACCGTTTCAGAACTGTGACAGAAAAACTCCTGAAATTAGAAAACGTCTACATTGTCTATTTTGGCGACTCTACTACGAAGTCTCTTGTCAGAGAGATCTGCCAAGGCCTGCCAGTGCTAAATCTCGCTGGCCTGACAACGCTGAGAGAACTTGCTTCTTTGATCAAACTCTGCTCTGTTATGCTGACCAATGATAGCGGTCCGATGCATATCGCTGCAGCTGTCGGGACGCCGCTTGTTGCGCTTTTTGGATCGACCAATGAAATTGCAACGGGTCCGTACAAAACCGGGACCGTCATTCATAAACATGTCGACTGTTCACCTTGTTACAAAAGAGTATGTCCGATTGATTTCAGATGCATGAAACGGATTGAGACTGATGAAGTCTATGACGCTTTAGTTAAAACGTTAGAGGTAGTTGCAAAACCCGCTTTGAAGGCCAAATTCGATGAATTTTGAGCAGGGCCGAATTCTGCGCAAATTGACATACTCGATTGAGAGTAGGCGATTTGCGCAGAATTTGGATCCAGCTCAAAAAGAGCAGATTTGGCCTCAAATGGGGTTTTGCAACTACCTCTTTAAACACCTCGAAGAAAAATGTTGAAAAAACTTTGGAAGAAAATCGCGCCTAATCCTCTAGACAGCCGTCTTAAGAAAGCGGCCAAACAGGGGTGCAAATCTGTGCTGATTCCCTGGAACCGCGGTCTTGGCGATATTGCCTTGGGACTTTATGCCATTGTCAAACGAGTCCGAGAGTTTCTTCCAGGTGCGCAGGTGACATTTATCACACGTCCAGACTTAAAAGACGGATTTCAACTTTTAAAGGACGTCGATGTCATTATTGCTCCTGAATGGGCAAGAGGCAAGCCAACTCCCCTGCCGATCGATTTACCAGCCTTTGACCTGATCATCCCTAATGCAGATCCTTCTTACTGGGTGGCATGGCAAAGAGGGAAACTCATCCCAAAGATGGAGTGGAATAAAGAGTGGGACTCTTTGTGCGACCGCTTTAATCTTCCCCCAAACTGCGTTGCGGCTCATGTCCATTGCGAAACGGGGTATTACTTTGAGAGAAACTGGCCGCATCATAAGTGGCAGGAGCTCTTCGATTCTTTAGACGGCCCGATCATCTTGCTGGGTCTTAAAAAAGATCTCGTCTTCAAACATCCGCATTTGATCGACCTACGAGGCGATACTTCTCTTTTTGAGATCCTTTCTATTTTAAAAAACAAATGCCGGTGCCTGGTTGCCCCTGATTCTGGGATTTTAGGGATGACCTATTTCCTCAATACGCCATTTCCACTCCGAATTGTTTCTCTCTGGGCTGATCCGAATCACGGCATCTTAAAACAAAACGTCCCATCTCCAAACCCGCTTCTCGAGCACATCCCTGTCATCAGTCCTAACCGGAAAGATGCTGCGCTAATCCCTGTTGCCAAGGTTCTAAACGCCGTATGTTAAATCAAGAGCAATTTTTGAAGATGCAGCGATCGATTATCGCTCAGAAGTCTAATTTTTCCATTCCAGAGCCTTATCAAAAATTCGATAGACCGACTGAAGCTGGAAGGTTGAAAGGAGAAGCGCTTCTGAGAGAAGGAAAAGTCGCTTGCTTGATTCTGGCAGGAGGGCAAGGAACAAGATTAGGAACAACACTGCCTAAAGCTCTTGTTGAAATCACGCCAGTTAGAAAAAAAACTCTTTTGCAGTTATTTTGTGAAAAAACAGCCGCAGCTTCTGCTGCTTACAAGACTCCTCTTCAACTGGCGATTATGACCTCTTGCTCAAACCACAAGCAGATCGCAGACTATCTCGTCCAAAACAATTATTTTGGGCTCAAAAAGAGTCAGGTGCAACTGTTTACGCAAGATGACGCACCCTTTGTTAATGAGGACGGAAATTGGATCGAAGAAGCTCCCGGCAGCTTTGCTGCTGGCCCAGATGGAAACGGACATAGTTTAAAAAAACTCATGGAATCAGGCATTGGCAAACGATGGAAAGAGCAAGGAATTGAATCGTTGATTGTGCTTCCGATCGATAATCCGCTTGCAGATCCATTTGATGCAGCTTTATGCGGCGAGCATGCATTAAACAACCAAGATGTGACAATCAAAGCCATCAAAAGATCTGATCCTTCAGAAAAAGTCGGAGTGATTGTCTTAAGGGATGGGAAGATCGCCGTGCAGGAATATTCAGAGCTTCCAGACCATTTTGAGGCGCCACTTGCCCATATTGGTCTTTTTTGTTTCAGCCTCTCATTTATTGAACGGATTGCCGAGATTGAACTTCCTTGGCATCTAGCTCGAAAGGCCTATAGAGGTCACCAAATCTGGAAATTCGAGCGGTTCTTATTTGATGTGCTGGCCCATACGGAGAAAACGAGCGTGCTGGTCTATCCCCGGGAAGATGTCTACGCTCCACTAAAAAATTTAGAAGGTCACCATAGCCTAGAAACTGTTAAGCGAGCTTTATCTGCGTTTGATAAGCGGCTAGTCGCTGATTTGACAAGGATGCCAGAACCTAGCCACCTTTTTGAATTGGATCCAGCTTTTTATTACGTCACAATAGATCTTAAAAGGATGTGGAACGGAAAAACGCTCCCAGTTTTAGATTATTATCCGTCGACTGAACTTATCTGATTTTTTTAACAAAACATTAAGCACAGTCGCAAAACCCATCCCAGTAGAATAAAATCCAAATTCACTGATGTATCTTTGGCGCACTGACGTCCAGCGGATATATTTTCCTTGGAGAGCTGGGTTGATGATCAAGTCTTCTTCGAACTCCTCTCTTTTTAAACCCGAAGACTTTATTTTAAATGATTTAATAACCAATGTGAATAGTTGAAAAACACTTTAATAAAAACGGTAGCGCAAAGCCGTTGTTTGTAAAACCTATTTGCGTAGCTTTACTTGAATGGTATTTTAGACCTGCAGTGGGCCAAGACAAAAAAATTCCCCTTGCAAAATTCTAACATTTTAATAAACCATGGTCGCAGCTCTTAGAGCCCCCTTTTGAATTTTTATTCGACAGCGGTCTCTCAACGCTTATGAGGTTCTTTATGACAATGACAGTGCACAATTTTGTTAACCCATTGGGGTTTAAACAACCATTGAGCAAAGATCCAACCGATGAACTCAAAAGCCACCCTGCATTTTATCCACATTCAACGAAGAAATACGCTAAGCATCTCTTACTAGGGACCTCGCCCATGACCTATATTTTATGGACAATGCAAGTAGTAAACGATGGAGCAATCGCAGAACAATACTGCTTATCCTATATGAAAACTAATGCGACGGTCGAACATTTAACATTTGGCTACACCAATGATTGGCATGACGTGAATTGCAATTCCCATCACGCTGCTGCACTTTCAGCTCTGATCCCGCAAATGATGCAGTGCCAGCCCAACGAATGCAAAATGCTCTTAAATCCAAGTCATTATCGCAAATACGGATGCTAGAAAAAACCAAGCCATTTGACAGCCCTACCGATAGTAACTTAACGAAGTTTCCTCAAGGAAGCGTTAGGGAATTGTTGTCTCTTGCCACCCCTCTTTTCTTGATTTTATTTTCCGGCTGCCTCTTAAATTTTGTAGAGCGGATATGGTTTGCTAGATTTTCTATTCAGGCTCTAGAAGCCTCTGTTAACGCTGTCTATCTATTGCGCATTTTCCAAATGCCCTGCATTGCTCTTGCGATGATGGCTCAGGCTTTTGTCGGCTATTACAATGGAGCCAAAGAACTAACCTCAATTGGACGATGTGTATGGCAAATGATCTGGTTTTCAATTTTTTCAATGATCATCACTGTACCTTTAAGCTTTTTTGCTAAGTCTATTTTTTTTAAAGGACTAGAGATTGAACAAACGGTAGCTCCCTATTTTGTCATTCTGGTCTTTTGTAATTTCCTTTATCCCCTTGGAGCAGCCCTATCGAGCTTCTATTTAGGAAGAGGAAAAACCAAATTTGCTGTCCTAGCTACGATATCTGCCTATCTGCTCAATGCAGGGCTTGATGTTGCTCTGATTTTTGGCATCGATCCGTGGCTTCCTGCGATGGGCATTAAAGGGGCAGCATTAGCGACTTTATTTACTCAGGGAGGTTTTTGCCTTCTTTTATTCAGTTTATTCATAAAAAAATCCCATCAAGAGACCTTTGGAACCCATCAATGGAAATTTAATCCCAAGACCTTTTGGCGTTATATCTCTCCTGGAATTCCTCGTGCATTTGGCCGTCTACTAAACTTTGCCTTTTGGGCCGCTTGCACTCACATTATGGCATCAAAGGGTGGAGACTATCTGCTGATCCTGTCGATTGGAGGAACCATCAGTATGTTCGTTATGTTTCTCAGTGACGGCGTGCTTCAGGCTTTTGTCGTTTTAATCTCTAATGCACTCGGAGCTCAAAATTACAACCGCCTTAAAAAGTTTTTAAGTTCGGGCATTTTTGTTATCCTGGGCCTGGGTTGCATTTTAACTGTTCCATTGGTCTTTTTTCCCAAAGCAATGCTTTGCGTATTTTCTTTAAAGGGCCCTTTGACGCCGAGCACACAGATGACCTTGTTTTGGATCTGGCTGCACACCGTGGCAGTCATGTTTAATGCCCTTTTGCTTGCTGTGCTGATCTCTTACAAAGACACACTATTTGTTCTGATCGCAAGCCTTGTTGCCTCTGCGGTTGGTTATATTGCCACCTACATTGGGATGAACACTTTTAAACTTCTTCCTGATAAATTCTGGCTCTTCACTTTTCTCACGATGGTTTTTTCTACCTTTCTTTATGCTTGGCGCATTTCCCAAAAAAGATGGCTAAAGCCCGTCTCCCCCGAACCTATCCAAGATCAGTTTAATGCACTGACTTGAGAAGCTATTGCAAAGCTTTTTGCCTCGGTAAAATGGCTCAAAAGGGCGATTTTTCTGGGGCGGGGAGTTTGCAACCGCCTCTTGAGCATTCAATGCCGATATGCTAACCTAATGAAAAGGAAATAAAATGAAAATTTGTTATCTCGGCGCTGGAACTTGGGGATTTTGTTTGGCTTCTCTATTGGCCTCCAAAGGCAACGAAGTTGCATTGTGGACCAAAAGAGATGATTTTGCTGCATTGCTTGCAAAGACTCGGCAGCATCCCAAGCTTCCTAATTTCGAAGCCCACTCATCCGTTATTCCTACCAGCGATCTTGCCACCGCAATCAAAGATGCCGATTTTATCGTGGAATCTGTCACTTCCGTGGGCATCAGACCTGTCTTCGAACAGATCCGCAAGCTAGGCGGGGGAAATTGCCCCATTGTCATCACTTCAAAGGGCATTGAGCAAGACAGCTGCCTGCTGCTGCCAGAAGTTGTCGTTGATGTTATGGGATCTTCTCACCGAAAATTTGTCGGGTGTTTGAGCGGGCCAAGCCACGCTGAAGAAGTCATAGAAAAACTTCCGACGTCCGTTGTCTGCTCTGCTTACGAGCTCGATATCATGCAGCAGATCCATGATCTTTTTTCGACGCCTTTTTTCCGTGTTTATCCTAACTCCGATATCAATGGGGTAGCTTTTGGCGGTGCAATGAAAAATATCATTGCGATCGCATGCGGAATTTCAGATGGTTTGGGATTTGGAGACAATACGAAAGCAGCCCTCATGACGCGCGGTCTCCATGAGATCCGTAAACTCTCTGTGACAAAAGACGCTAAATCTGAAACATTAAATGGCCTCTCTGGCCTTGGAGACCTCTGCGTCACATGCCTGTCAAAGCACAGCCGCAATTATAAATTCGGACATCTTATTGCCGAGGGGCTCTCCCCTGAGGAGGCAAAAAAATCCGTCGGCATGGTCGTCGAAGGCGCATACACCTCTGTCGCTGCCCTGCAGCTTGCTAAAAAAGCCCACATCGCAGTACCGATCACAGAAGCTGTCTACGCCATCATCTATGAAAACATGAATCCCCGCGATGCCGTTAAATCGCTACTTCAACGCGCTATCAAGGAAGAACATCTGTGATCCAGAAGAGGATTCAGGGACAAAAAATTGTCTCCGCCGAAGAAATGCAGCGCATTGAAAAACGTGCTATCGCTGCAGGACATAGTCCCGGAAAATTCATGGACAAAGCAGCTGAAGGCATTGCTTCCATCACAAAAGAATTCATCGAGCAGCTGAAACTTCCCAAAAAGATTCTTCTCCTGACAGGTAAAGGCAATAACGCCGGCGACGCCTACACCGCAGGAGCTCTTCTCTGCAAAAAAGGTTTTTCCGTCACTGCTGTTTCTGCTTTTTTTCTGAAAGAGTGTTCTCCTTTATGCCGTGAAAGACAGGGCCGCTTTATCAAAAGCGGAGGAAAGATCGTCTCTCTTGTCAACGCCAATACAGAAGGCTATGGTGTCATCCTAGATGGACTCGTCGGAACAGGCTTTAAAGGTAAAGCATCCGGAGTTTTGGCTAAAGCGATCGCATGGGCAAACAAAAGCGATCTTCCCATTTTAGCCATCGATATTCCTTCCGGACTCAATGGGACAACTGGAGAAGTCGGATCTGTTGCCATTGATGCTATAGGCACCATCTATTTAGGCTTGCCAAAGATTGGATTCTTCCTTGAAAAAGGATGGGATATGGTCGGAGATCTTGCCGGCGTTGATTTCGGACTGCCCGAAGAATTCATCGAAAAGGCCAAGGAAGAAGCCTTGCTTCTCGACCCTACTTCACTACACCTTCCTCCACTGCAAAGATCGCGCCATAAGTATGAAGCCGGCTATGTGCTGGGATTAGCAGGATCTTCTCAAATGCCAGGCGCTGCAGCGCTATCTTCTGCAGGAGTTTTGCGCAGCGGCGCTGGCATCGTCAGGCTTTTTTCGATGCCTGATATGCCAACAGACCAACTCCTTGCCGAAGTCATCCATGAAGAGTACGACTTTAAAAAAATTAAAGAAGAATCAAAACGGGCAGCCGCCTATTTTATCGGACCGGGCCTTGGAAGAACTCGCGAAACTGAAAAGCTGCTAAAACAGCTCTTTGCCTCTTTGCGTCTTCCAACGGTTATTGATGCCGATGCTCTATACTTTCTGGCAAAAAATCCCACAACACAGCTTCCCAAGCAATCTATTTTGACTCCTCACCATGGAGAAATGGAAAAGCTGCTCAGGAAAAAACCTACCTTAAAGTCCTGCCAAGCTTATGTTGAAAAACACAAGGCCACGCTCGTTCTTAAGGGAGCGCCTTCGATTGTTTTTCATCCCGGGAAAAAACCGTTAGTGATCGCACACGGAGATCCCGGCATGGCCACTGCAGGATCAGGCGATGTCCTAACTGGTATTTTAGCTGGACTGCTGGCACAGAAAATGACACCTGATGAAGCGGCGGCGCTCGGCGTCTATCTCCACGCCAGAGCTGGAGAGATCGCGGGACTGAATCTAACATCGTATTGCATGATTGCATCAGATATTTTGAAGTATCTGCCGCAAGCATTTGTGATCTTCGATTAGTAATATTCTCGATACCAAGAAAGAAACTTTTCTATTCCCTTCTCTAAAGAAGTTGTGGGAGAAAATCCCAGCTGTTTTTGGCTTTTAGAAATATCGGCATAGGTGACAGGAACTTCACCTAGCTGCATTGGCAGAAGTTCTTTGACAGCCGTTTTCCCAAGTTTTTTTTCCAAAAGTTCAACGAGATGAAGAACCTCTTCTGGCTTGTGATTGCCGAGATTGAAAACTTCGCAGGGAGCTCCTAAATCGATTGCAGCAAGAGTTCCTGCTACAATGTCATCGATGTAGGTAAAATCCCGTTTCATCTGTCCTTCATTGAAGATTTGCAGTGGTTTCCCTTTCAAAATGTTGCTGGTGAAAGAAAAATAAGCCATATCGGGGCGGCCCCATGGGCCATAAACAGTAAAAAATCTCAAGGCTGTGACAGAAATTCCATACATATGGTGGTATGCGTGTGCAACCAGCTCATTGGATTTTTTCGTCGCCCCATAAAGGCTGGACGGCATATCGGTAGGATCGGATTCCGAAAATGGAATTTTCTTGTTGAGCCCATAAACGGAAGATGACGATGCATAGATAAAGGGAATCTCAGGATGACGGCGAATCACTTCGATGACGTTGACAAATCCCTCTAAGTTCGAAGAAACATAATCTTCCGGATGCTTGATCGAATGGCGGACTCCTGCTTGTGCTGCAAGATGAAGGAAGTGGGTGATTTTATTTTCTCGTACATGCTTTTCCAAAAGGGAGCCATCGCAGATGTCCATCTCAATGATCTTCACACCAAGCTTTTCTAGCATAGCTGCGCGATCCCGTTTTAATTTAGGATCATAATAGGAATTGAAATTGTCACAGCCGACAACGGTATCTCCTCGTCTCTGAAGAGCCTCTGCGACATGGAACCCGATGAAGCCTGCGATGCCTGTTATAAAGATGTGCATTGCGAAAAAATAATCTACAAGTTAATGATGTTGATCAATTTTATGCATTTTTACTTTATCTGCATCTTATTATTGCTTTTTGGCTGCGGAAATCGGCCCTATATGGGAAAAGATTCTGTCGGAGCCGATGAATTCGTCATGGATTCGTATAAAATCCGCCAAGGAAAATTTTCAATATTACAGTTGGAAGGGAAATGCTATGAGGATCTCTCTTCCTCTCTTCTCTGCGAATACCAAGACGTGATCCAAGATGGAGATGTTCTCTACGTCGCTGTCTTCCACCCCACACGTTCAGACATTTCAGCTGCAATCGCAGCGATTGGCAATGCAGTAGGATTTCAAGTGAATGAAGGCAAAATCCGCCTGCCCGACCTCGATCCGATCCCCGTCTCCGGTCTTACCTTGGAAGAAGCTTCATTAAAAATCCAATCGCTCTATTCAACGCAGATCCGTGATGTGCAGGTATTTTTATCTTATAAAGACCGTTTGGAAAGGAAAGTCGAGCTGGCCGGATTAGTTATGCTCTCAACCATTCTGACCGATGGACGCATCCGATTGTTTGAGACTCTTTCTCGGGCAAAAGTTCCACCCAATGCCAATCTCTTCAAAAGTTATGTCGTCAGATGTAACCAAATGCTCCCCGTCGATCTCTACAAGCTGCTCAAAGAGGGCGACATGTCTCAAAATATCGTTATGCGAGGAGGCGATAAAATTTATATCGCCGACCCATCGGCTTCTACCTTGATGGTGCTTGGAGAAGTCGGCAAGGAAAGACTTGTGGATGTTCCCAATGGCTTTATGACGATCAGACAAGCGCTTGCCGAAGCCGGCGGCATCCCGTTCACCGGAAACAAATCGTATATTCAAGTCATCCGTGGAAATATTTTGAACCCCAAGATCTACACCTTGACGTGGGACCATGTGATCCATCTTCCCTCCGACAGCATGCTGCTCATTCCTGGGGACATCATTTATGTTGCAGCAACACCAATTACCAACTGGAACCGCTTTATGTCCCAGCTGCTGCCGACATTTGTTAACATTGATCTGATCCGCCAAGGAGTCAAAAGCATTGGAGTAAATGTCCCATGATCGATGATATCTACATCACCGGAGAAGACCTTAAAAGAATCTATCAGAAAAAAAAGAAAACGATCTGGAGATCTGCCGTCTTTGGAGCTTTGGTGACGCTTGTTTATTTTCTCTTTTCCCCTCCCTCCTATCAAGCGACCGCAACTTTTAAACAGTCTTCCTCTCGCAGCGAATCCGGAGCAGACCTGAAAAGACTAGTCCGTACATTTTCTGGAGGAGGCTCCGATGTCGCAACCGTTCCTCTCATGCTTTCTCGTGCCGTGCTGTCAAAAACCGTTGAAGAATTAGGGCTTCAAGCTTCTGTCAACGAACATGGGCGGCTCGCAAAGAAATTATCTAACTGCAGGAACAATTTATTTACTGAACTAGGCAAACAGATTGAAGAAGAGGAGAGTTTTCAATTTAAACATGTCAGCTATGCAGGTGAAAAACCATGCAGCTTTTTTCTCCGTTTTTCATCTTCTCAAAATTTTGAACTTCTAGATAAAAATCACGAGACACTAGCTGTAGGTATAGTTAAAGAACCATTCCAGTCCCAAGAGGTTCTTTTTACCTTGGCCAAAACACCCTCCAATCTCAAGATGGGAAAACTCTATCCTCTTTCTATTTCCACTCTACAGTCTGTGGTTGGCAATGTAAAAAACCGAACACGCATCAAGCCGCTCAGGGAAGACAAAAACATTCTCATGATCAATTTCTCCGATGCAGATCGGCAAAGATCAGCTCTATTTGTCAACACACTTGTCAGCAAATATGAAGAGTTTTTAATCGAAGAAAATAAAACTGTGGTCGGCTCTCAGCTCAAGTATTTAGATCAGCGTCAAAATGAGCTTAATGCCAAGTTAGACATCGATATCCAGGATCATGTGGCTATTCTTAAGCAAAGCCTTCTTAAACAAGGCTACATGGGAATCGAAGAAGAGATTAATTCGATTTTACTCCCCTTGCAGACCTACCAGTCAAGATTGAATGAAATAGAGATCGAGATGGCCGGCTTGCTGCAACGGATCTCTCAAACAGATTCGGCCTTAACAACTAAAGCCTCTCCTCCAAAACTTGTGAAACAATTTGGACAAAGCCTTGCCCAGCAAATCAGCGATGCCTCTCTTTTACTGAATAAACTTGAAAAAGATGAACCTTTGACCCCGAACCTCATCTTAAGCGCAATAGAACCTCTGGTCACCGAGGTAGAATTGTCCAGGTCGAAGCAGCAGACCGACTATCCAGAAAAAAAACATCGGCTCGCTTCACACCTTCACACCTTCCTCGAGCACCTCGCTTTCCGACAAAAAAACCTACAGGAGAGCTCGATCTACATTGATCAACTAGAATCAGACTTCAACGGCATGACTTTGGAAGCCTCAAAGGGGCTCTTCCAACAATATTGCCGGCAGCTCGATGAACTCCATGCTCAATTAAAACAAGTCATCTTTTTCCGCGACCACCTCAATGAGCCTAATTTTGAAATCAGCACCCTTTCGAATGTTTTAAATGATTCCGTCACTCAGCAGCTCGTGCAAAAATCGAGCGAGATTTCAGGACAGCTCTGCGACTTGATCAATCGAAGCGGCAGAGAGCATGAGAGGCTCAAAGAGACACTTTCTATCCAAAAAAGATTTCTTGAATCTCATCTTAGCCAAACACTCGATCTGGGGAAAATCCGGATCCAATTGATCAAAGAGAAGATCAGCTCGCTGTACGGCGTGATACAAGACCTCCTACAAAAAGAAAAAAGTGTCCTTGAAAATAAAATTGAAGAGCTAAAAGGAACCATGCAAGAGCTCCCTGAGCTCTGGCATTTGGATAAAAGGCTAAAATTTAAAGCTGAGCTTACTAGAGCAATGATGGAAGGGCTCACCCATATCGCTGAATCAAAAAACCTCTCACGCCACCTCTATCAAGTCGAATCCAAGCCTCTTGACCCCGCCTTGACTCCTTTCACTCCACAATCTCCTCGTCTTCTCATTAAATGCTTTGGAGTAGCTTTTGTCCTTGCGGCTCTTTTCTATTTTTATTCCCTGATCCACGCTTTGATTAAAGGAATGCCCGCCTCACTCTCCACGCTCCGCTTAATGGGAGGACATACATCGGGGACTTTTTCTTCCAATTCTCAGCTCTCACTAAATAAATTGCCGGATCAAGATTTGGAAACCCTCCGTGCTATGGCATCGTTTCTTCTAGAAAGAAAAAACGATCCATCTGTGATTGGACTCCTCAGCAAGAAAGGTTCTAATTTTTGTTTCAACTTAGCCCACCTGCTCTCGCTCCATCACCAAAAAGTCTTAATCATCGACTGTAATTTTGATCGGATTGTTGCCCCTCAAGACCAGCCTGGACTCTGGCAATATTTAAATCACACGGCGGGAGATCTTCCCATCCGCCACGAGAAACATTACGATCTACTCACTTCGGGTGGAACGACGCGGCATGGCGTCGAGCTCCTGGCATCACCCGTCTTTTCTAAAGTCCTAGCAGAATGCAAAAGTCGGTATGACTTTATCTTCTTGCTCCGCCAAACGTCGCTTTCTTCTCAAGATGCTGCGCAAATTTTGCAGCTTTCCAACCTTGCAATTATCACTGCTAACGAAGAATCGCAAGATGTGCTAAAACCCTACCTTCAATGGTCTCGACAAAAAGAAAATTTGTGTGCTACATTTACCCAGCACTTGATCCTCTCGGAGTAATGATGCTTAAACGACTACTTCTTTTCTTAGTCTGCTTTCCGCTGATCGTGCATGCAAAAAAATCTGTAACTTCCACTTCTATAATAGTCGAAGAAGAAGGCCCTTGGTTAACAGGCCCTCTTATAACGCCCTCTGGCCATGTTATCCCCTTTGGCCATGGCAACTACGAACCGTATATCTACTGGAGACCCCAGAGCGGATCGTATGATAGCCATTGGCATTATCATAAGTCTAAGCCCCCTTCCAAAGCCGTCCTGACGCAAGGATCTATGCAAATTGGCATTCTCCCTGCGACAGAGCTCGACCTTACGCCCCAATTTGCTTATAGAAACCACGGCGGCCAACATATGTGGCGCGTTCTTGACCTGCCGTTTGCTCTTGCTTTTCAGATTTTGCAAGATAGCAAAGAGACCTGGTGGCCTGCAATAAAACTGCATCTAGCAGCGACTGCTCCCATTGGGAAGTACGACCGATTAAATCCAGAAAAAATGGGGGCGGATAGTGGTGGAGATGGCAATTGGAATCCCAGATTGAGCTTTATCACGATAAAAACTTACCATCTTGGAGGGTTCCACTATTTTGCCTGGCGGATGTCCTTCGCCTATTCGTTCACAACTCCTGTCTCTGTCCACGGTTTAAGCTCCTGGGGTGGCACGGCTTCATCTCCTGGGATAAAAGGAACCCGCGGAACTGTTTACCCAGGATGCGTTTTTACTGCCCTACAAGGTTTTGAATACAGCATTACGCACAACTGGGCTTTAGCATTAGACATCGAATACCGTCATACCAACCGAAATCGGTTTTCCGGCCATAGTCCCAAAGTGGCAGGCGTAAGTACTAAGCCTGTTAACTCTTCTGCTGAAATTTTTTACCTAGCGCCTGCTATTGAATACAACTTCAATGCAAATATCGGAGTCATCGCAGGTCCTTACTTCTCTATTGCAGGACGCAACAGCAACCGGACCCCTGCCTTTTTGTCTTGGGTCCTTGCCGTTAACGTTTACAATTGAGGCAGGCGACAGTCGCATTGCGGCCTGTCGGTTTGTCTCTACGATGAGAGTAGAAATCGGCTGGATTGCAGCGGGTGCAGATAGGAGCAATTTCTAGATGGTTGGGAAGAACACCCGCTTCCATCAGTTGCGAGCGCGCCATCTCCCATAAGTCAAAATAGAGCGGCTTAATCTGAAAAGGCCAAAACTTTTGCGGAATCTCTTTTTCAAAATGGATGAACTGCGAGCAGCAGGGGCCTAAACTAGGGGATATCCCCACCAATAGATTTTCCGGTTTTGTTCCGAACAAATGACGCATCTTTCCTATAGCCTGCGCATAGATATTCTGAACATTGCCCCGCCATCCAGCATGAATACATCCAAGCGCTTTTTCTATCGGATCGTAAAAAATAACAGCCTGGCAATCGGCATGCTTGATAAAAAGACCAGCCGATTTTTCCTGCGTAATAAGACCATCGCACTCTTCATTTTCCGGATCTAAGGGAGCTAGTTGGATTTGGATGCCATGCACTTGTTTTCCGCTGACGAGTTGTTTACAGCCCAGGTGCTTTTTGATTTTAGCACGGTTGAGATTGATATGAGTTTCGTTATCTCCTGTACCACCTCCGACATTGAGAGAACTATAAGCCCCTTCGCTAACTCCGCCTTGGCGCAGATAAACCGCATGGCTGACCTCTGCAAATTCTTGCAAAAGTTCAAATTCCAGCCATTCTAGACTTCCTCTTTTTTTACGAAGCATTTATATTTTTTCCTATGGTTACCTTGCACCACTTATCTTTTTATACGCTTATGATGGCCTTCCTCAGCATGTGGATCCGAAGGTCCGCCTGGCTTTGGGGCGCTTTCCTCTGCATTTCCTACATCTTAGCCTTTCACAACAGGGTCGTACAACCGTTTTCGATCATTCCTATTGGCTTGCTCTTTTCAATCTTTCTAGTTTTTAAAAAAGAAGAACTGCAGCCTCATACCCGGCTTGTTTTAGGAGTCGCTGCTATTTTAGTCGCTGCAGGTCTGAATTTTCATAAATTTCCCGGCTTTCAAAATTGGCATGTCTCCGGAAGTCTATGGATCAACTATGACAAACCGTTTATGGGCTTCTTCGTCATTGCCTTTCTTCTTCCTCTGCTAAGAGAGCCTGTTGACTGGTACCGCGTTGCCATCAAAGCCATTCCTGCGACAATGGTCGTTGTTTTTATCCTTGCGATGCTCGCTATACCATCTGGAACCATCGATTGGCATGTCAAAATCCCTTCTCATTTTCTGCTTCGCATTGCTTCAAACCTCTTCCTAGTCGCGATCCCCGAAGAAGCTTTCTTCCGCGGATTTGTTCAGCAAGAACTCTTTAAGACCTTCGGGCCCGGACCCAAAGGACATATCACTGCCGTCCTCGGAGCTTCCCTTCTTTTTACATTGTTCCATCTCGGATGGACAGCCTCATCGGCCATGCTGGGATTTGTTTTTTTAGCTGGAGTGATGTACGGAGCGATCTATCAATATACAAAAGCCAT
>CAZFXE010000008.1:0-5609 GCA_964522945.1 uncultured bacterium | reverse complement strand
TCCGCGCCCATATTGCTGCAATCCATCGGATTTTGCGCAGCTATCTCTTTTTCAGATTCTTCAGCAACTAAACTACTCATAAAGCATAGACATGCCATCGCAGCTAGTGCTAATTTTATCTTTTTCATCGTCATCCTCATTTATTCACAAAAAATTTCAATATAGCCACGCCTTCTATTTTTGTCTATGTACTCAAAAGAAGATTTATTTTTTAACTCTTTAAGTTTATACCAACTTTAAAGGGGGAGGAAGTTATGAGCGACAGACCTATTGAATGCAGCCAGTGCAAGCGTCCCGCAAAAGTTCTCTACAAAGAGATTTTAGGCGATGCGATCAATTGTACTGAAATGTGCACGGACTGCCCTGTCTTACAAGCCAAACTCCACGGAGAAACCACCAAAACAGATAAAAAAGAAAGCCAGGTCTGCTGCGGCAGCTGCGGGACATCTCTTGAATCCGTTCAAACAGGACAACCCGTCGGATGCGTTGAGTGTTATGTCGTATTTAACGACTTCCTCGTCGGAGAATTAATCGCAGCAGGCGCCATCCCTCCCGTTCTTCAAAAAAAACTGGCCGCTCAAAGATCTCAAGCCATCCACATCGGAAAAACTCCCGATCAAACTGTAGATATCACCCTCTCATCGCGTTTAGCTTCCCTTAATGAAGCGCTCAATGAAGCATTAAAACGAGAAAATTACGAACAAGCCGCCATGCTCCGGGATCAAATCAAAACTCTGACGGAAAAACAAAAATGAGCTCTTTACCGCCACCTCTTCTAGAACACACCCTTTGGGAAGAAGACAAAAACCCCATTTGGTTAGGATCTTTTCTCACACTGAAGCGCAACCTCGCACGTTATAAATTTCCCACTAAGCTCTCAGAGTCCGACATGACAAAAGTCAGCACACTCCTCTCCGAGGCCCTTCAAAAAAATGTCAAAGGCTCGAATTACTTCCCAGCGGACAAGCTCTCACCTCTCGATAAAGAATTTATCTTCGAACATTTCCTCTGTCTTGAAAGTTTTCAAAATGCTGACAAAGGCCAAGGATTTCTCATAGATGAAACGGGCCATTTCTTAGCCCAGCTCAACCTAAAAAACCATCTGCAGCTCCAGCTTATTGATACATCTCCTGATCTTCTTACCACTTGGACACAGCTTGTCAAACTTGAAACCGAAATCGGTAAATCCCTCGACTACGCTTTTTCTCCTAAGTTCGGATATCTGACTACAGATCCCACCCTCTGCGGCACAGCTCTTCAAGCTCTCCTCTTCCTGCATATCCCAGCTCTTCATCACACCGGACAGCTCCATGAAGTCTTAGATAAACAAACTGAAAACGATATCATTACTATGGGCCTCGAAGGCGCCCTTGATGATCTTATTGGAGATTTTCTGATTTTGAAAAATCGGTATACCTTAGGCGTGACTGAAGAAGGCCTGCTCCATGCTCTACAAAATACAGCTATGAAGTTCACCTCTGCAGAAAAAGCGCTCCGTACACACTTAAAAGAAACTGGAAATTCTGAAATTAAAGATCTTGTCAGCCGCGCTTATGGACTTCTCATCCATTCGTATCAGCTACAGACCAAAGAGGCCCTAAATGCTCTTAGCCTCATCAAGCTCGGCCTTGATCTTGGCTGGATCTCCGGCATCACCAGCCAAATCATCAATACCCTCTTTTTCAAATGCCGCCGTGCGCACCTAGCTCACATGCTCAATGAAAAAAACCTCGACCCCCAAGATATGCCTCACAAACGAGCAGAGTTCATCCACAAAGCTCTTCAAGGCATCTCGCTAAAGGAATAACGTTTTTTTACAGATCATGCGGCAATTTACCCATCAGATTTTGTAATCCTTGGATAAAAGTACCGGGCTCAACATGTACCACAGGTCGATTCGGTATAAATCCAACAGGCATCATCATATAACGCATAAATTTCATCTGCCTATCATCAGTCCACGGATAAATAGGTTTTTTCTCGTACCATGGTTCGTCATATGAAATCGATGCTGATCTAGGCAACATAGGTAATACCGCTTGGATGATCTTACAAATTCTTGGCAGGAATGTCAGCACAACTACAACCCCCATGAGACAGCCTCCTCTGGGTGTCGATAGTTTGGTTGCGTAGCTTGCAAAAGTTAGCAATGCTGCCCCATTTGCAGACCATTCAAAAGCCGTTTTAACATATCCATGGACCCTCTCGCTACGAGAGATCATATCCAACGACACGACAGAGAAAAAACCGACTCCATATGCCGTATGCCCGAGTGCAACTAGCACTAAAGTAGAAACAACTGCTGCTGCATAGTAAAAGCGATTGAAATAATAACCTATTGCTATCGCCTTAGGCGTACTCACCTGACCCTGGCGGAAAGATTCAATGAGAACGATAGGCGTCACCATAAAAACCGCCTTTGCAGCTAAAGAAAAATGCGGACTCTCCACAGCCGCTGTGTGAGAAGCAATCCCCACCAAATAAAATAGATGGTTGGATGTAAAGGCTATTTTCTCCCAAGTCGCTTCCCGAGTTAAGTGAGCAACGGTTCCCGCAGCAATAATCCCCTGTACAGCTGTCATCATAAATTGATCCTTGGTAGTAAAATTTCAAATACTATAGCCCGAGCTAACACAAATTGCCGACTAAAATAGTTTCTTATCAGGCTTTTACTCTAGAAATTGTTAACGATTTTGACTAAACTCGAGACTATGGATACCCATTGTACAGCACTCCTTCTCATGGCCGGAATTGGAAGCCGTTTAGGTAGTCCCTTACCCAAGCAATTCCATCTTCTCGGATCTAAAAAGATCTATCTCCATACCCTAGAGACTTTTTTATCTTCTAATCTCTTTCAACAAATCATTCTGGTCTGCCATCCGGATTGGATCAACGAAGTCAAAAATGAAATCCCGCAAGATCCAAAGATCGTCATCATCGCCGGTGGCCCTACCCGCCAAAATTCTTCCCTGCTAGGACTCCAAGCCTGTAAGGCAACCGATTTCGTGATGATCCACGATGCAGTCCGTCCCTTCGTATCTCATGAAATTTTAGAGCGCAACCTCACAGCCGTCCAAAACCACCCTGCAGTTGACACCTGCATCCCCTCTGCAGATACGATTGTCCATTCAGAAGGTGGAGAGTTTATTAGTTCGATTCCCAATCGAGAAAAATATCTAAGAGGACAAACTCCACAGACCTTTGCCTATCAGCTTATCTTGGAAGCTCATCAGAAAACCAAAACCACTCAATCGACAGATGATTGCTCATTGGTTGTAGAACTGGGACATCCCGTTGCTATCGTCGCTGGATCTGAGGACAATATCAAGATCACGACCGAGCTGGATATTGAGCTCGGCCATTCGATCTATGAGAGAATTCTTCTTAGTCTTTCACAAGGTACCGCTTGAACGACTCATCATTCCAACGGCGATATGAGCAGGGATCTCCTGCGTTTCCACCATACCGTGCATCGGTTGTCAGGATAGAAGTGGAATGGATGACCGCATCCATCGGTGCATCTGCAAAGAGCGCCATCGAATAACGCTCGACATTGCTTTCAGCTTTACGAACACAATGCTCTGTCGCTCGGATTTCATCATTTGTCGCAAGCTGTCCAAACTCTCCCACCTGAAACATCATCACATCCGGATTTGCAACAACCTTCCGATAAACGCCATCAGCGTTTGTTTTAACAAAAAGGCCCGCCTCTTCAGGCTCTGGAACTTCTTTCCCATCCATAAAATAGAACCCAGGAATCAAAGTCGTAAACATCCCATGATCAAAGTGGTTGCCGCACCAGTAAGGATTGTCCTGAGCTATACTATCGCTACTCTTGCGATAATTGAGCATCCGGCCCAGCCGAAAAATTCCATCTAAAGAAATTCCCGTCTTGGGTCCAATCAGTTCCACAGCTCTCATGACAGCTTCTCCTACCTGAGCCATCAACATTCCAAGATCTTGGAAAGGAGTTTTCAAATCCACCTCATCAGGCCATTTGTTTTCCTTATGATCAGGGACCCAAGCATAGTACGAGACTTTTAGATCATCGATAACCCAGCTACCGTCAGGACGCATAAATCTTTCTTTGGCTCTCTCGTAACCCAGAAACAATTCCCCCAGGTCCCGATTAGGGGCGTACGATTCTTTGATCTCTTCAGAAAGAGCAGAAAATTTGCGAACCGTTTCTGTATAGTTTTGAACTTTCTCCTGATACCCAGGAACACCTCGGATCCCAACGATCCCTTTTTCATGGAGTGCTTTTTTCAGCACCTGCAAAGCTTCCGCGTCTTGTCGAGATAAATCATCATAGGAAATGACATCTAATTCAAGAATCTCACTCCTTCCAGTTCCTTGGCAGATGGTTGTTAAAATTAATGCGAGTAGGCCGATGACGTTCTTGAACAGTCTCACAAAACCCTCATGTTAAATTTTGCTGAGGAGATTAGTGAAATATCTTCTTTTGAGTCAATAAACTCTAATTTTCTGCATTGAGCTGAGTGATTTGCTTCTCAATCTGATCGATCATATTTTGGTAGAGATGAGCCTCTTCATTGCGTTCCAAAGCTTCGATTTTAAAGACCAGCGCTTGAAGCTTCCGTGCTTGCAACTCGACCCACTTGTCTAGATAGTCGCGATACTTTGCTTTATTTCCAGAGAGATTCATCTCCCTAGCTTGAGCCGTCAAAAGTTTTTGCTTTTCCCAGACTGGAACCATGTGCGTTGTAAGAAATTTAGAGACCCCTCCTTCCTCCCATGGCACTTGATCTTTGATCCTTTCTCCTTGATTTTGTAACGACTCAACTTGTGACACAATTTCATCGAACTTAACTGAATCAGATCGTCTCATATGATTTAAAGTGCCCGACACGGAAAAAAGAGTAACCAGAGGAATAAATAACAGCACAGCTTTGCTTTTTTTCACTCGTACCATCGTCAGATATAGACCATAACCTAGAATAAAACCGGTGAAGAGTCCTCCCATATGGGCTGCCATATTGACTGTCGTCTGCATACCGTATATAAGATTGATCGCAACCATCCCAAGGATCCGCTTCAAGTAGGGAATTCGAACTTCTTCAGGGAATAACTTCGTCGTTAGTAATGCTATGAGCACCCCAACAATCCCAAAGACTCCGCCAGACGCCCCTGCTTCCACCGAATACGTCCCCAAATGCCAAATCTGACTGACCAGTCCTCCGAAAATCCCCGTCGCCAAATAAGCAAGGATAAACCGGGCCTTTCCGACGATCCTCTCCAGAGTCGATCCCAGATCATACAAAGCATAAAGGTTCATCAGAAGATGGAAGATCCCGAAATGGACAAACATCGCTGTGACAAGCCTCCAGGGCTGTCCGTGCAAAATGGCTGTGTCATTACAGCCTCCCCATGCAAGAATGTCCCCTGTAGTAGGCGCGAAAAAATCAACGCCTGAGAAGACCATCAAAACATAGATAATGAGATTAAGTACGATGAGTAGAATTGTGATCATGACGACCGTAGGTGAATTCTATGGACAAATACTGCAGAAAGAAAAAATTGAGACATGATGGGCTTGAACCATCGACCCCCTCATTAAAAGTGAGGTGCTCTACCACTGAGCTAATGTC
>CAZFXE010000007.1:0-22795 GCA_964522945.1 uncultured bacterium | reverse complement strand
AATCCGTAGATATAGTAAGGGACCCATTCTGTGAGGATTCTTTTATCGCTTCCATCGATTGTCAGTCGGACTTTGTAGCCGTCTTTTGAAAGCTGGGTATTGGAGAGGTAGAAGTCGAGAAGGATCGGCTGGTCGCTTTGGTACTCTCCTTCAGGGCAGTTGTAGGTCAGGTACGGCTTGTCCAGGTCGATCGACGGTGTATTCTCAGCTTTCCCAAAATAGAAATAAATCGAGGCAAAACACTTGGAGTTTTTCAAAGACTCGCCAAATGATCGGACGGGGAAGGCGCGAAGGATATGGATGCCGTCCGAAAGTGAGTAAGGAATCTTGGCTTGGATAATTTGGTCAAAATCGATCTCTTCATTTTCTGCGACATCATCGATCGCTTCGTTGATATCGAAATGGTGTTTTCCGTCCACGATGATGTGGAGTGATTGTCCTTCATCGCTGTCGCGGATTTCTCTTGCTCTTGGGAAATCGCTGTTAAATCCTAGAGGAAAAGCTTCAAGACGGAGCTGTGCGATGACGGGGTTTTCTGTTTTAAGCTCTCCCTTTGAAGGAAAGGCAAAACGGACCTCGACTCCATCAGGCTCAGGAGTTGACCTCATAGGAATGACTCGGACTCCAGTTGTTTGCGATCCTTCAACGCTTGCGCCCCAGACTGAGCAAACACTCAAAGAAATCGCAGCAATGGCAGCAAGCAGTCTCATAAAGTTCTCCAGTTAATTTGGGTATAACGAACCTTTCGTTAAATGTCTACTGCCTGTATGAAGAAATCATGGGATTAGAAATCATCATCTTGATCGTCGTATTGGGACTGGTGTTCGATTATACGAATGGCTTTCACGATGCAGCCAATGTAGTGGCGACCTCAATTGCAACGAAAGTTGTGACTCCGCTGGTTGCGATTGTAATGGCTACGATTTTTAACTTTATTGGAGCGACGCAGGTCAGCGGCGTTGCCCAAACCATTACCACGGGCCTTGTCGAGTCAGCCGATGCTTCTCAAGCTATGGTGCTAGCTGCAGTGATTGGAGCGATCTTCTGGAACTTCCTGACCTGGTATTTCGGGATCCCCAGCAGCTCTTCTTATGCGCTTGTCGGCGGATTGGTGGGAGCCGCGTTTGTCCATGGAGGCTCTGGGATTATTATTTGGAACGGTATCATCTACAAGGTCATCATTCCAATGGTGCTTTCTCCTCTCTTGGGCTTCATTATTGCTTTTTTGCTCATGAGGCTTCTATTGAAACTCAAGACAGCCGACAGGAAAATCTTCAAGTATCTACAGCTTTTCACAGCCAGCTGTTTGGCGCTTGCTCATGGGTTAAACGATGCGCAAAAAAGCATGGGTATCATTACCTTGGGACTTTTGGCGGCTGGGGTGATTACAACCACTCATATTCCTCTCTGGGTCATTGGTTCTTGCGCGGTCATGATGGCGCTTGGCACTGCAACAGGGGGATTTAGAATCATCAGGACAATGGGCTATGAAATTACGGAACTCAAGCCGATTCAGGGGTTTGCATCGGAAGTCAGTGCGTCTTTCGTGATTTTGGTCGCCAGCCTTTTGGGGATGCCGATTAGTTCTACACACATGATTGCAGGGAGTATCACGGGCGTCGGATCAGCCCGCGGTTCAAAGGCTGTTAAGTGGGCGACAGCCAAAAAGCTCGTTGTGGCCTGGGTTCTGACCCTGCCTGGGGCTGCTTTAGTCTCAGGTTCTGTTTTTCATATTCTTATAAAGATCTTCGTTTAAGTTAATTGCATTTATTAAACAATTTAATTACAGTTATAATTATAATGAAAATAAAAAGAACAAATAATGGCAAAGAAGAAACGCGGACGGATTACAGTCCTAGAAGCGGTCGACAATCTTTCCCATTTGGCCGACCTCGATGTAGAAAAAAAAGAGGGGACCGAATGGACCGATCCAGCTAAGGTCCAAGAAAACCAAGATGTTATCCGTGAGACGTTTAAGACTCTCACATCGTATCTCCAACACCTTTACCAAAAAGAACGGACTGAACTTGGCAACCCCCAGACTCAAAGAGGGATCCAGGCGATGATGCAGCTGGCCGGAGAAGCCGTCGATAAAGTTGGGAAATACACTAAGCTCTTCAAGGGAGCCCATCTTCCAAATGAGTCGATCCCTGAGTTCCAGCAGCTTCAGCAATTTTATCTCTCCAAGGTCTTTTCCAGTGTCAAACATCAAAAGCCTGTTGAAGGCTGGGAATTGGAAGGAGAAGAGGGAGAGCTCGAAGACGAAAGACGGGCCCTCAAAGACCTCGAGGCCGTACAGCAAGATGACGAATACGAGCTGTTTTATATCTCTAAAGAAAATGGGACGCCTTTTTTTACGCCCCAGCTTTTGCGCCATATCAGGATGGTGGGGAATTTTGATGAAAGCCTGATGTCTAAAGATAGAGAAGACATGCTGAGACGGATGGAGGTGATCCTGGACCGTGATCTGCATGTCTCTTCACAAGAAATTTTGCAGGAAGCAACCGATCTCATTGAGAGGTTCTACAAAGAAGCATTGAACCATCGGGAGCAAGAAGGCCCCGCGGCTCTCTGCTCGGCTGTTATGGCGCTGATGCTGGCCGCCAATCCCAAGAATCTGATGCATAATTCCCATGGGAAAGCATCCGTTGATTATTTTATCGATTTTGAGCGGTATTTACGAAGGGCCATGGAGACTCCAGAATACAATCAATGGAGAACCAGTTCAGAAGAAAAATTAACGCCTTTCAAGACGATCTGCCTGAAATTGACCCACTATCTTTGCAATGCGCTATTCTTGCGCAGCGGCGCACGTCATGAGATCATGTCATTTATCCGAGATGTCGTTGAAAATACAGCAGTAGAGCTTCCCACGCTCTGGGGAACCCTTTCCTCAATTGAAACGGCTCTACGAAATGAGCTCCGCAGATACCCAAGCGGCCCTCTCATGAAAATCCTAAAAATCTTCCGGTATGGAGAAGAGAAAAAAGGGTTCGATCCGCTGGTTCAGCATAATCCGCCAAGCCATATTTTCAACCTCTCCTCAGAAACAACCCATACCAGCATTGTCCATCTTCCATGCCCTATCCATCAAGAGATGATCGATCGAGTTTCAATCACTCCTGAATTCAAAGGGTATCTCCGCTCTTTAGTCAATCGAAAGCATCTCTATATTAATCTCCAAGACCGCACCTCTTGGAAAGAACATGCTAGATCATCCACGATGGAAGAGCTCTCTAAGCAAGGCGAATTTACAGAGATCCTTCAAGTCATCACGCTTGCCAAGCACACTGACTTCTATCACCAGATTAACGACTATGCCGAAGTTCTCAAAGCCAAAGATTTCTGTGACCTCTGCATCAAACAAATCACCGGCGGGACCGATTGCGGCTTCTTCTATCCGGAAAAGCTCATCACTCCGAAGATCATCGAAGGCCTTGTTGACTTTGTCTATACCCAGTTTTTTCATCAGAAGCCTGGACTCTCCCGCAAAGAACGACTCGATTTCATCGAGATCCTCTATTTCTTTCTTGTCTTAAGGGTCCTCGATTCCCAAAATCCCGATGTCATGAGTTTTAGCGATAAAGATGGTGTTGATGCCGGCGCTGCAATGGCAGCTTCATTCTATGGATTTTCCCGGATGATTAGCACAATGAAGCCGTGGACAGAAGAGGATAAGAACTTTTTCATCTTTGCATTCTTTGGACCAGCGCTATTAATCCGCCACCGTTCAATCGCTCCATTAGAGCTTCAAAGAGCGCTTTCAGCGCTTGATCATTTTGAAACTGTCATGAAACAAAAACGTGACTCTATTCTCAAGGCCTGCGCGGCCCTCTTTCCCGACCTTCCACTGACACAAATCAAAGTCTCCGAAGTCGCCTAAAATCGTTATGCGCAAAGATAAACTAGTCGAGTTCAAGCCCAAATACGTTCTTGTTCCTATCAAATCTGCTAAGAAAAAGAAAGCCTTACGAAAAAAACAGTCTTAATTCAGACTTAGGTCTTCTGGGATAAGCGAAAGGGTTGCATATTTGCCGCCCATTTCACGCAGGATCGTCTGCCAGAGTTTCTCTGGAGGCGTTTCAAAGACATGGTGGGCTGATGCGGGGCTGATGAACCACATGCCGGCCAAGAACTCATGTTCGAGCTGGCCGGGGCCCCATCCGCAGTATCCAAAACAAAGACGGACTGCAGGACCATTTAGATCGGTCATCGCTTCTTGAAGAAATTGAAGATCTCCACCTAAAAAGATGCCATCGCAAAGTTTCAGGGTTAGATCAGGCTGCTGATCGCTGGAATGGACCAGCATCATCTGATTGGGTTGAAGAGGTCCGCCGGCTCGGATTTGCACACGGGGATTGGCGATATCCTTTATGTCGATCACTTCTTCGGGGATCTCAACATCGAGAACTTTATTCACAAGAAGGCCGAATGACCCGGAAGGTCCATGCTCGCAAAGGAGGATCACACCGCGGAAATACATCCCCGCATTAATATCGGGGCTGGCAATGATGAAGGTTCCTTTAGATAGCTGTGAATACGGCTCTTTTCCCATTATTCTTGGATAGCCTCATAGAGCTTTTCGTTGTAGAGATGGAGGTTATTCGACATCTCTGTCACTTGTCTCATGAGCTCAGCAAAGTTCTCTTTAAACTTCGCATTTTCTTGAACTTTAGGTCCGTCGACCGTTTGAGATCGATCAATTACCATCGAAAGACGTGCCATGGATGTATTGATCTGGTCGACTTCTTTTTGGAAGTAGTTTTTAAATGAATCTGGTGTTTCCAACGCATTCAGCTCGGAGACTCTTTTGACTCTGGTTCTTTGCCAGCTTTTATTGAGATGGAAGAGGACGCCATAGTGGTTGACATCGTTCATCATCGTGTCCATCTTGCTCATGACAGCAGTCATTCTTAAGAAGAAGTCTTCGTCTTTGAAGAGCTTCCCGAAGGTGCCTTGTCCAGCAGCCAGCGTTTGACAGACGGTATCGAGCGATTTGGAGACATCTTTAATATGAGCTACGGCGGGTCCAAAATTTTGAAAAACACCATCTTTGTTCATTTGAGAGAGCGCGTTATCGATTTTTTGCGCAGAGGCAGTAAGTGCAACGGTGCCTTCTTTGAGCTGAGGGATGAGCTGGTGTTCATTCACGGAGCGGCTGACGGTGTCGATCTGGGTCATAGCAGATCCAAAAGAAGAGACAGCCAGGCTTAGTTTTGCTTCGTTGTCTTCAAACCAGGTTTTTACAAGATCGGCTGTGTCATTGAGTTTTTCACCGATATCAGAAAGCCGGTTGAAAGTATTTTCCAGCGGATCGACAGAGTCGGCATAGACAGGACTTTTATCGGAGATCATTTCAGGAGTTGTTCCGATCGGCGGAGTTCTTGGTGTTATCCCAATTGATCTTTCTCCGAGAAGACCAGATGTTTGCAGCGTGATTTGGTCGGTGCTGTAGACATGGACCTTAGAGTCGATTTTTAGGGTCAGCTGATAGAAATAGAGTCTTCCAAGCTCATCGCTAGGCTGGGTTTCTCTCGCATGAGAGATCTCGTTGACAGCGGTCACAACTCCGACAGGCTTACCGGCAAATAAGACGCGGGTGCCGACATTGATCTTGTTGATGTTGGAGAATCGGAGGTAGATGATCTGCTTTTCATCGCCAACTGTTGGACGCAAAAACATGACCAGCCCCGCAAAGAGGCCAAGGCCTGTGATTAGAAAAATTCCAATTAAAAAGTTCTTGATCGAGTTATTCATTTCTTCCCATTTTACGCGGACCTTCAGTAATAGTCTTCCTTAAGAATTCAATTATAGGATTATCGATTTTCAGGAAAGCTTCAGGTTCAGCAATATGTATAATTTTTCCTTGATCTAGGAGAGCTAGCCTATCAGCGACATGGAAAGCTGACAAGATATCATGGGTTACGACAATGCTTGTAGCCTTCAGTTCATACTGGGTCTTGACGATCAGCTCGTTGATCTGCATCGAAGTGATGGGGTCAAGGCCCGTGGTCGGTTCATCATAGAGGATAATGGATGGCCGGTAGACGATAAGCCTAGCCAATGCTGCCCGTTTTCTCATCCCGCCGGAGAGCTCTGATGGCATCTTTTGTTCTGTCCCGGCAAGTCCGACCATGTCTAGGGCTTTGGTGACTCTATCGTGCATCTCTTGCTCAGAAAATTTTTTCCCGGTGGCGATATCGCCATGCTGGTCTAAGAAAAACCGTGTATTTTCTTCGACGTTCATCGAGTCAAAGAGCGCCGCTCCCTGAAAAAGCATCCCCATGTTGATAATGGCTTTATAAAGATCAGGCCCTGATAGGTCCGAAATACGAGTTCCCTCGATATCGATGGTTCCTTCATCCGGCTTGGAGATCCCGATGATGTGCTTTAACAGAACGCTTTTTCCTGTGCCGGACCGACCCAAAATAACAAGCGTCTCGCCCTTTTGGATATCTAGATCGACTCCATCGAGGACTTTGGACTTCTTAAAGCTTTTTTTCAGGTTTCTGATCTCAATCATAGTACTTTCTGCAATTGGCTCCTGAAAATGTTCAAGGCTAGGGTCAGGAAGAAGTTCGTAAACAAGATGCAGCAGTACGATAGCACTACGCTATTGGTCGTGGCGCTTCCGACTCCTGCAGCACCGCCGGAGGTCTTCATCCCTTTGTAGCAAGAAATCGTCATGATGATCGCTCCGAAGACAAACGCCTTCACAATTCCCGTTAGCAAGTCGAACATCGTGATATGAAGAGGCATCGGATCAAAGTAAGCCGTTGGTGACATCCCGAAAAAGTAGACAGCAATGACATAGCCTCCGAGGATTCCCATGATCATGCTAAAAATCGTAAGTAGCGGCATGATGAATATTCCCGCTAAAATCCTGGGTGCAAGCAAATATCGGTTAGGGTTGACTGCCATGGTCTCTAAAGCATCGACTTGTTCAGTCACGCGCATCGTCCCCAGCTCTGCGCACATCGCAGCACCGACTCGTCCTGTGACCATGAACGCTGTCAAGACAGGTCCTAGTTCTGTGATCATCGCTTTAGCGACCAATAATCCTGTCAAAGTCGTGAGGCCTTTATCGGCCAGCTGATAGAACGATTGAGCAGACAGCACGAGTCCTGTGAATAATCCTGTAATCGATACAACTGGCAACGAGGCGACGCCGACATCGTAGAGTTGTTTTAAAAAAAGATACAAGGCTGGAGGTTTTTTAATGGTAGCTTTTAGGACGTTGACGAACATGAGAGCATATTCCCCAAGTCCATCGATGAACTTCAGCCGCTCTCTGAGCCAAGGCCCTAGAGGAACTTCAAGAGGCACCTCTTCTTCTTTTTCCGATTCCATTTCCTCATCATACAGATTCACCGATTTTTTCGGTGGATTTCATTGACGATTCAAATTTTTTTAATCTAGGCAAAAAAAAAGAGCCGCAGAAATCTGCAGCTCTTTTAATTCTTTTGCTAAATATGGCTATCGGTTGCTTGCATCTTCCATTTGCTGAAGACGTTGTTTAGCAGTTTCTAAATTGCGAACGAGATCTTGGAGCCCGTTAGCCCACGTCTGCCATTGGGTGCTAGCATGTTGGTTCTTTTGCTGTTCGATTTGATATGTGGACTGATTAGCATCTGAGATACCCTTAAAAATATCTCCTACTTTAGAAAAGATTTGGAAAGGTTCTGGAGAGGAGTTTTTCAGAGTTGCACCAATTCCAATAGCTGCAAATATAACTTGACTGGCACTTCCAACGATTTGCCAGTTCCACTGCTTGTTAGCATTGCCTTGGCTTTGTGGAATAAGAGCTTCCAAATATTGCCCAGAGATTCCTTTAGCGGATGCAGCAATGCGGCAAATTTCTGAAATGATCTTTTCAAACTCACGTTTGCTTGATATTGAGGTTGGTTTACTGACAGGTAAACTCTGCGATGATTTAACTTCTCCTAGTGATGCCATAAAATTCTCCTATACTGCTTCCATGGGAATAGCAGATGTCCCTTTAATTATTTTTTTAATGCCGCCTTTCATGGCGTCATTGATTTGTTTTGCTGAATTGGTCAGAGCTTCATTGCGAAGATTGAGGGGTTGGATCTTCATCAGGGTAAGGCTGATTTTTGCTTCGGTCACCGTTAGTTTTCTTTGAGCCTGCCCTAACATCCATGAGGTATAAACATTGCCAACTTGGACGATCATATTGATCCAGCCCATCATTTTATCGATATACTGCATTAGTATTCGGTGTTCAAAGGGAGCTTTCAATAAATTTTGAGGGCTATATAAGAAAGTGATCAAAGTAGTAGCAATTGGAAGTGTCGCTTGCAAAGTCTGTTCGATTGTGTCATTGCCAAAAGAGCCAAGTTTAGATAGATATGACCAGCCTCCAGAAAAATCCATCAGAGTGTTGGCTAGTAGAGCGCTTCCACCATAAATGAAAGACTTCCCCTTATCAGCCTCTCCACTTGCAAAGAGATAAGTCCCAAAGATGATAGAAGCACTGGCATAACCGGCAGAAGAAATAAGATGTCCAAAAGACCATAGATTCTGGTTTTCTTGAGCTTCTGCGACTTGTCTTAGGTCTTCTTGCTTCTCTTCCGAAAATCGCTTTACGTCGTCATTATTATCTCTCATGGGTTGTAAGAGACTGACTTGCTTATAACGATCGATAGCTTTTTTTGAGCTGTCCATTTCAGCAGCCATGTCACCTATGATTGTTCCCAGGGGTATACGAGCCGGAGGAGCCGGCGGGAGTGTATCAATGGCAGGATGGCTATCAACTTCTTCTACGTTCATTATTTCTGCTTGTTATTGATACGGTTGATTAAATCGTCATAAGCTTTCATGAGTTCTTTCAAGATAGGAAGGATTTTATCGAGGTCTTCGATAATATGTGTCATGTCTGTTGTGATTTCCTGAATATTTGGAGTGATATTTTGATCGCTCTCGCGGGTCATCGCATGACAAAGAAGTTCTGCTTCAATACGGGTTAAATTATTTTTTTTGAGGCGCTCATCAGGAAGGATTTTATAGAGCCTGTCGGTGAGCTCATTCTCGCCGGTAAGAAGGATCTCTTTAGCATTTGGGTTTGTTTTGAAGTGTGCATTCACCATATCTAGAAAATTGGTAATGTCATTAAGATTCGCTCTTTGTGCTCGGAGTTCTTGCATTTTATCATTGAGCTTACCATCGCGAATTTGCTCTTGGGCCATCCCGATTTTAACAAAATAAGAGCGTACGTTGCAGTCGCTGTAATGTTTCTCAGAAAGAGCTTCCAAATCCGGTGGAAGTTGTTCTACCAAAGTCTGCTCGATAGGCTCAAAAGAGGGTTGTGATGAAACTCCTGAAAGGACTGTTGGTGTTGACATAAAAAGGATCTCCTAATTTTTTAATGTCACAATCATAACATTAAGAAGGAGTTTTTGGAATTAATAATTTTTATTCCACTTAAAAATATACTTACCTTGGTCATTGAAATGGGTCTCGGCCTGGAGGACAAAGCCCCCTTTGAGCTCGACTTCAACGATAACATGGCTCTGCTCAGTGCTTTGGGAGAGGGTGATCATGACCCCTTCAGTGAGGTATTTGCCGATTTGGACCGAGACTTTTCCGGTATCTTCATTGGTCGAGATGCCCAATCTGTCAATGCCAAGATTTTTATGTATAGTCTCTAAAAGATTAGGTCCTGAGCCTCCGGAAAGACTAATAATTGTGTAGGCAAGCTGTCCGGCTTGGGAGGCATTGAGCTCGGAGACATCTTTATTGAAAAGGATACGGGCGAGGATCGAACTGGTCGGCAGGGGAGGGTTCGATTGGAAGTTCAGCTGAGGGGACTTGAAAGAGCCCCGGAAGGTCACGGTGACGTTGAGGTCACTGAGGTCTAAGTTGCTGGTCAGGTTGATGAAGCTGTCTCCTTCTGTAAAGGAGACTTCGCCTTGGGTGATCTTAAAGTCTCTGCCGGCAAATGAAAATTTCCCTTTATTGGTCTTTAGAGAACCGATTGTCGTGATATCAAAATTTTCTCCTGTCAGGTGGATGTCGCCGATGAGTTCTGCATCGATACCATGGCCTGTCAGATGGATGTTTTTTTCTCCTTGGACCTGGAGATCATAGCGGAAGGGGTAAGGAATGCTTGGTTGAATGGGGGAGACGTACGATTCAGGCTGGTTAATGAAGGTGACGGGAAGTGTCGGCAGATCGCTGGGAAGCTCATCGGGGATTTGCACTTTAGCTTCATCGATGTTTAAAGTTCCTTGTGCAAGGGCTTCGTTGAGATCGCCGGTGATCTTAAAAGGCCCACTGCAAGATGCAGCCAGCCAATCAAAGTGTACCAAGCGGAAATGCGACATATGTCCTTCGACAAAGAAGGGTACCGCTGGTTCAAGCTTGATCAGGCCTTTTGCAGAGGCCGTTCCTTGGATTTCGTCCATCAAATCGATATGGTGGATGTCGATGGTGCTGCCGTTAGCCGTCGCCTGCAGATCGGTATTTTTTAACGAAATGCCGAGAAAAAAGTTTTGATAGAATCCATTTTGGATCGAAAGCGGTCCAAAGAGGAGCGGTTTATTTAATGTTCCGCTGCTGATTAATTTAGTCGATAAGAAGCCGCCGAAGCGCTGAGTGCCAATATTGATAAAGTCAAAGAGCTGTTCGATGTGGCCTTCGATGGTGCACTGGGCTGCCCAATTCTTATTTTTCTCGAGATCTAGCTTGAAGGGATAGACTTGATAAGCGAGGGGAATTGTAGCGGTGAGTTCGACAAACTGCTCTCCAGTTGCAACGATGTGGGAATGCAACTGCATCGTATCGTGATTGAGATTGGCCTGGAAGCCCGCTTTAGTCTGGATCGGGACGCTCATGCCTGCTGGGAAAATATCTGCATGTTCTAAAAGAAGGTTCAGATGGCCGACAAGATCTTGATTCGAGCCGGTTAACGCGACATCGATTGAAGAGAGCCCCTGTAAGGAAAGGCGGGGAGATAAAAGTGTGAGGAAGTCCAAAGGGAAATGTTGAGCTTTGACATCGATTTTTGAATTCTCCGGCGTGACGTGGAACGAGCTGTTGATATATCCCCCTTCCACCGTTAAACGGAAATCTGAAAGCGCAGCTCCGTTTTTGCTTAGGCTGAAAGTAAAAGGCTGTTGCAGTTTGAGATTTTTTTGCAAAAGAGTGCCGGTAAAGCTATAGCAGTGAAACTCGACGCTATCAGGAGTATAAGAGAAATGTCCTTTTGAGGCTACGTCGAACGGGTTTTTCCACGCGCCTTGTGTTTTTAAAAAATAGTTCCAATCGTGAGAGTTCCAAGACATGGAGTATCTGCCTGAGGTGAAAAAGATGTCGGCAAAATACGATTTCTCGATCTCGACATCGAACTTTCCTACGATCTTTTGAAAAAGATCAGTCGCAAAAAGATCGATAACGACTTGATCGGAGATAAACGGTCCGACTTTGCACGCTTTAGCGATAGCATGGGAGCGGCAGTCGTTGTCCTTGAAGTCGATCTGCCCGCCGATCTGTCCTGCTAAGGCTAGCGGTGAGAGTTCAGAGTAAGGCTTCAGATCGTTAAATTGGAATGCAATGCCTCCAGAGAGGTTGGTCTTAGAGGGGAGGTCGATTGCAAAATCTCCCGTGACAGAGCTTTCCGGAGCTAGCAAAGCTAGGTTTTGGAGGGCTAAACGGTTATTGCCATAGGTGAATTCGCTAGAGGCTTTAAATTCCAAATCGGGATGATAAGCTGTGGTTTCAAAAGTTCCTTTCCAGCCTTCAGGAAATAGATGCGCCTGAAGATTTAAATGGCCATTGGTAAATGAGGCCTTACGGAGGTTGAACTTATCGCTGTTCATGGCGATGTGGCAGTCGCTTCCATCAAAGTGAATATTTCCTTTGATCATGTCGCTGAGAGCAAACGTGCAGTTGACATTTTTGGGGTGGAAGCTTGAATCGAATGATCCTTTTCCTTGGATGTTGAGATGAGGGCTTTGTAAACGGAGCAATGGAAGATCCAATGATCTGTCAGAATAAACTAAGAACTTTGCTGTTAGATTTAGATTTTCATCGAGTTTTTGAAGCTCGGGGAGTGCAAATCGCTGCACATTGAGTTTAATATTGCCGGTAATGGGGCTAGCTAAAACAGGATTTTGAGGGGAAATTAGAATGTTTTTCCAAACTTTCCATGTACCAGAACATTGGGTCTCTAAATGGAAGGCTGCGTCAAAAGGGATCGCTGCAAAAGGAGCAAACGCTTTTTCAGACCGGACTTCGAGGTTTATATCAGCAGCGGCCAGCTCAGTTCTTTTATTACCTTGAATGAGGGCGGTAAAATCAAGATCATCCGAATAGACTTTGGCAAAAAGATCAAAGGCTCTTTTTTTGAAGTTACAGCTTCCAGAGAAGGTGTAGCTTGCCTTTTCATTCGTTGTCAGATTAATGGCCTCAAATTGGTTTAATTTTAGCATGCGGATCGAAAAACCGACCGGCAGAGTAGGCAATGTTGGAGAAGAGCTGTCATTTTGAGCGAACTTATAGACGGCATGATCCGCACTGAGATAGCTGATCCGGAAATGTTTTCTTAAAAGCGGCGTAATCGCAAGACGAAGACGAATCCTTTCGATATCTAAACTGTCTGTATCACTTATCTGCACATGAACATTGGAAAGAATCCACTTCAGCGGAAGCTCTCCTTCGATCTTTTCGATTTTGAGTTTTAAGCCGTATTGTAGCGCGATCTCTTCTAAGACAGTGCCGATCTTGTCTTTAGCCCACGGGCTCTGGACAAAGAGTATCAGACCAAGAGAGAGGAGCAGGACAAAGGTGACAGTGCTTAAAATCCATTTAAACCATTTCATCAGAAAGTTTGACCTATGCTGAATAAGATTCTATATTTTGGATCGATGTGTCTGCGCCGATCCAGGGGAAACGCCACGTCAAGTCTAAGCGGTCCCAAAAAAGTAAAATACCGTAATCCAAGTCCGACTGATTTATACCATTTTTCGTCCAGTTTGGGAAGCGGTGTCAAATAGACGCTGCCCAAATCGAAAAAAGGGACTAAGCCTATTGTGCTGCTGATTCTGAAACGGGTCTCAAAGGTATAGAAGATTCCCGACCGTCCGCCGATCGGTCTATGGTGGTGGTGGAGCGGGCTGACAGAATGATATTTGTAGCCTCTTAGATCTTGATCGGATCCTCCGAGCACTCTTTTAGGAACAGGCACGGCATCTAAATTTGTGCTGATAATTGCATCGACCATAAGCTGCTGAGCTAGGACGAGGAATTCTTTGCCGGGTTTTCCTCCCACCACAGGAAAATAACACATGTAGGTGACGTTATTGTAGAGATAGAAGGGATTGCCGTGCGATACGTTGAATGAGGGGATTGTTTTGAAAACTAGCGTTGCTCCGCGTGTGGCATTCAAAAGATGGTTTGCTGAGCTCCACCGGAAATAAAGCGGGACCTCTAAAAGAGTAAACACTCTGTTATAAACAGAATCGGTGACAAAAAGCCTTTCGGCTTTAAGTCCCATTGATACACGGTACTTGACGCCGATCCTTCTCTCGATCCTGTTGGTGATGCTATACGACTGCTGGTGATAGGCCAAGATCGATTCTTGCATCGAAAGCGCCTGCAAAACATAATCTTGATCGACTACCCAAAAGTCAGGCACAAAAAACGTTCCAGTTCCCGTATGCGTCCGTGAGGTGACGTCTCCTTGCAATGTTAGCTTTCTTCCCATCCCAGAGATATTTCTGTTTTCCCACCCGAAAGTTAGACCTGGCCCGAAGAATGTCTCATAGCTGGCACCGACATTGATGCTATGGTGTTTGGTCTCCGTTGCATCGATCCTCATTCCGAGCTCGTGCTCGCTATTGGGCTCTAAATCATGCGCGACAATGATCGAATTAAACAGTCCGGTATCGAGAAGTTTTTGCTGCGTCTTATCGATGAGCCGAGTGTCATAGGTCTCTCCGGTCTTCCAAGCGATTTTATTTTCAAACAACTTTCTTTTGACATGCTCGGAGCCGATAATAGACGTGGACCCGAACTTCAAAGCCGGTCCTGCTTCTATTTTAATTTGAGCTGCAAATGTCTTCGTCTTATAGTCGGCTTCCATCTTTTGGCTCTCGATCCTTGCCAATGGATGTCCGCATTCTCCTAAAAGAGAAAGCGCTTTGTCTTCAGCATCCAAAATCTGGATAGTGACGGCTGGTTTTCCCAGCTCAAGACCTAAATTCTCCGGCTGTAAATTTGGACATAGGAACGGGTTTCCCTCCGAAAACGCCTCGACATTGAACTCGCTTACAACATATGCCGGTCCTGGCAGGATCATCACGAAGATCTGGACTTCACCCTCTTCTTCCTGAATCCGAATTTGAACCGTTGCTTCGTAATATCCATGCGCATGGAGCGCTTTGATCATCGCAGGAATATCCGACTCTGCTCGAAACCTTAAGGCATTCAAAGATGTCGGCTCTTTATTTTTCAACGTTGTTAAAAATGAAACCGATTTAACCGTTTTTAGAGCTTGAGGATCATTGAGCCCAATAAAATGGACAGCATACTCCAAGCAGCTGGCCATTAAAGTAGGCAAAATAAATAAAATGATCCGCTTAAACATCTATCCAGTTTGCCAGAATTAGACTCTGATTGCAAAGTTTGACAAATTTTCTTATATTGCATGGCTATGCCAAACAGAATCTGCTCCCGTGAGATTTTTCAAGATTCCTGCGCTGTCATTCCTGGAGGAGTCAATTCTCCAACACGTGCTTTTCCAGGCCTCGATATGACACCGCTGATTGCCGCACGCGGACAAGGTGCGCTTGTCTGGGATGCAGATAATCATTGCTACATCGACTATTGCTGCAGCTGGGGAGCTCTCATTTTAGGACACTGCCATCCGGCAGTTGTCAAAGCTGCAACCGATCAGATGCAGATGGGTGCGGGATTTGGAATGGCAACTTCCGTTGAACTCTTGATTGCTCAAAAAATCCGCCGCCATATTCCTTCCATCGAAAAGATCCGTTTTGTCTCATCGGGCACTGAAGCGACCATGAGCGCAATCCGGGTCGCCCGCGGCTATACCGGCAAAGATAAGATTATAAAATTTGAAGGCCATTATCATGGCCACTCCGATGGATTGCTGATCAAAGCAGGATCTGCTGCTATCCAGATCAACCCCGAAGCCTCTTCCAAGGGCGTTCCTTCTGATTTTGTCCGTCACACGGTCTGTCTTCCTTTCAACGATCTAAAAACTGTCAGAGACTACATCCGTAGCCACGACGATATCGCTGGAGTAATCATCGAACCTGTCGCTGGCAATATGGGACTTGTTCCATCTGATCCCGACTTTCTCCAGATGCTGCGGGAAGAGACAGAAAAAAAAGGGATCGTCTTGATTTTTGATGAGGTGATCAGCGGCTTTCGTGTGGGATTGCAAGGAGCGCAGGGACTCTATCAAATCACACCTGATCTGACATGTCTTGGCAAAATTGTCGGTGCAGGGTTTCCTGCAGCGGCCTTTGGTGGCAAAGCCGTCATCATGGATCAGCTGGCACCCCTTGGCGAAGTGTATCAAGCCGGGACGCTTTCTGGCCATCCAGTTGTCATGCGAGCTGGCCTTGCCGGACTCGAAGAGCTCGAAAAGCCCGGCTTCTATGAAAAACTTGAGAAAAAAACAACGACCCTTGCCGAGGCGCTCCGCCAAATGATGCACGATAATAAGATCACTGGCTGCGTCAATCAGCTCGGATCGATGTTCACGCCGTTTTTTGGAGCTTCTGAAGTTCGACATAAAATCACACTAGATCAACAGCTCTACTGCAAATTTTTCAAAGACCTTTTCCAGCAGGGGATTTACATTGCACCTTCGCCCTACGAAGCGAATTTCGTCTCGAGCGCTCATACCGATGAGCAGATTGAGAGAACTTGTCAGACTTTTGGGCAGGCTTTTTCTTCCGCTAAATAGTTTTTTAGTCATAATCCGGTTATGGCAAGGAAACTATCCCAAAAAATCGACGACCTGGCCCATAACTGCAGTGGCCGCCAAAAAATGACCATCCAAGAGATTTTCGATCTCATGGACATGGCTGTGAAAACGTTCATTGCATGGATCGTTTATCTGCCATTGATTTTATGTTTTCAGATCCCGGTTTTTTGGATTGTCGTGAGTCTATTGATCATTTGGCAAGGCATCCGGACAGCCCAGCATAAAAGAATCTGGCTTCCGAAAAAGCTTATTAAAATGCACGTCAAGGGCGATGATTTTGCCCGTCTTATTTCTTATGCGATTCCTTTTCTAAAAAATCTTGAAAAGATCGCCCATCCAAGAGGGACAATCTATCAGCACCATCCGATGCTTTTAAGTTTTAACGGCTGCATGATGGCGCTAGGCGGATGTTTTTTGCTTTTTCCTATCGGAACAAGCATCGTGCCTGGATTAGGACTGCTTTTGCTTGCATTAGGGATAATCGAAGAAGACATCCTATGGATGTCTTGCGCCTATGGAATATTCACAATCCATACAGCGCATTTGATTACTCATTTAGTGATTCGTTAGAGGGTTTGGTATATACCCAAGAAACCTCAAAAGTTGGTCTTTAGGCAGCACGCTCGTTGGCAATTCTAAAGCTGAAGTTTAGAAGCACAGCCAACGACACCAAGTATGCAGTTCATACCGCCAAGCTCCAGGTATATCTAATTCTGGAAAGTTAATATTCACTTGTGGAACGCGACATACTTTTGCAAATCGGTCCTTTACTTCAGAGTGAACTTCTATTTTGAGAGCTTTCATCAAGGCTGGTTCGTAATTAGGTGAATCTAAATGCCTTAGAGCCACATCAGTTGCCTCTAAGACAAGATAATCAAATTCGCCCGGGAGGTAATTTCCATCAAGATTATAACCAATGCCCGTAGCAATTTCTTCCATTTTATCTAATGTGAGAAAATCAGAGACCCTAGGTCCTACGTTCATGCTCATATTTGACACTCCATTAGTTCAGAGGTTCCTTGGGTATTACTTTGTAGATTCTGTATCTCTGAATTCTTCTAGATTCATCAGGTGTTTGACTTCCAACTGCGACTCTGCAATGACCGACTGCTGTCCATCGACATCGATGATATAGAGCATTGTTTTGGGGCTTAAGGGTCTTTTTTCGATGATCTTGATTGCCCGGTTTCCATTGCCTTGAGACCATTTGCCTTGCGTTAGCTTTTTGAGAAGCCAAACCGTGAAGAAAATGCCCACGATCAGAGCAATCAGCGCCAAGAACATTTTTAAAAAGGCTCCCTCGTATCCTGGGACCATATCGATTGGGGAGATGCCTGGTATTTCCGAGGGGGCTTCTGGAGCAGTTCCAGGAGTGGTGTCTGGAGCAGTATTAGAATCCATCGGAGCCATTCCGGCTCCTAAAAGTAAAAAATTAATGATATGTATCATGTGTTCATAATGAGTTGTATACCGTTTTTTTGCAAGAAGCTGCTATACTAACCCTATGAAAGCTGTCGAACTTGCCCTTAAAGCCGGAAGAAAAAGACAAAGCGAGCTTACTCGCTTTGTTCATCACTGCTCAGAACACCCTGAGAAGAGCAGCGAGACCATCCCGACCTATGAGAATTTCTGTTTTGCCCTGGCACTTCTCCGTAGCCGAATCGCTGAAAATGTTTTAGAGGCAAAAGCCCTTCTTGAGAAATTACTGGCGTTCCAAGTTAACTCTGAATTTCCTGTCTACCTCCATGAGTATCCTCTTTGCCGATACGCTGGTCTCAAATCAAAGCTCTATCCCGTCATCTTTTTTATCCTGCGGGATTTTCATTCTGTTTTGGGTGAAAAGCTCCGTGAACAGCTTCAAGCAATCCAAAGTCATCCTGAAGAAATTTCCTCTCCTGAGTCTCCCGATGACTGTGCTGAATACTTAATCCACGCCCAAATCACTGGCCAAGATAAGACTCCTGCCTTGCAGCATTGGGACAATACATGTCTTTCTTTTATTGGAACCCAGCGTCAAGAAAGGGGAGAGCCGGCGCTTACTCTCTACGATCTCTTCTTAGGTGAATGGCAAGGCAAGTATTCCGCACGGGCTTTGCAAGACCACCCTGTCCATCTCAGAGCAAGCCTGATCTATCCTGCTGAAATTACACTGGCTTCAATGCCTGCACAATCTCTGCAGCGGCAGTTTTGGGGAAATGGAAGTCCAACGCATTCACTGATGTTACATACCCAAGGGGTGCTCAGTGAGGACAAAGACGGATTCCATGTCGTTCTACAGGAAAAAGAAGTTCAGGAAGAGATGGAGATTGCTTGTTTTTATAATCTGCATCCCGATACGACCGTGACGATCAACCATCAAAAGGCCACATCGTTTCAGCTAGGTGATAAGATTCAGATTATTTCAAAAGACCGTCAATTTGAACTCTCCTTCACTGTTATATCAGGAGAAGGGCAGTTCTGGGGACATCTCTATCGTGCTAACCGTCCCGGACAGCTCAGCTGCAAAGGCGACGACAAACACGAAGCTTTTGATGGAGTCATTGGACTGAGGACCATCAAAAGAGGTCCTCAGTCGTCTATACAAGTGGCTATTTATTCAACCCAAAATACCAATCTTGAATTGTCTCTTTAACGGAATCCATCCTGCAAATAGATTCAGCACACTTCCCAAGCAGTTTAACAACACCGATCAGAGAAGCTGTGTAGAGAGCGCTTTGAGCGAGTTTTACAGGAACCGAGGCGTAGTAGGCGTAGAGAGTTCCTAAAGCTAAAGGAAAAAGCTGAAGAACGAGAGTATTTCTGATCAGGTACTCACCAGGAACTTCTTTTTTCTTAAAACTAGTAGCACTACCTAATAGATTATCGGTTTCGCCTTCAATCGTTTTTTCCAAAAGAGGAGTCAGCGCTGACTTTAGAGCAAAAACTCCTCCTACAAAGGCCGCGGCTTTCATAGAGCCTTCTGTTGATAGCTCTAAGCAAGGCGCATATGGTGTCAATTGATGCACAGCGTAAGTCAATCCTGTAGCTAAAGCGATGACAGGAGAATCTAGAGCTATATGTTTGCCAGCAGCATAGACTGTATCGATCATGTCATTGAGGCGTTTTCCCACGCTATCCATAATTCGATCTCTAAAAATAAATTCCGAAATGACCACCGCTGCGACAAGATATGTCGGAGAGATGTTTATGCTAAAATTAATTGGCTGTGTCATAAGGACCTCCTTTTTTGATGATTGTTAATTAATCCAGCCGATCACTTTTTCAGCTGTATTTTTTACGTGTTCCATACTCATGAGGTTGTTTAACCCTTTTCCTAAAAGTTTTACCACAGGAATAAGTGCTGCGGAGTAGAGCGCTGTTTGAGTGAGCTTAACTGGAATTTCTGCATAATACGCAGCAGTACAAGCGGCAGCAATTGGGACAGCATTTCGAATGACTGCATTGCGGAAATAGCCAACAATTTGGTTATCCTTCCCTTCTTTACCCACATTGTCAGCCATCTCTTGTAAGTGTTTCAATGCTTTTTGGGGTTTTTTGATTATGTTGTTTAAATCTATCAATACTGCACGGTTAATTGTCCTTTCTAAATATAGAGATAGAGCTGATCGTACTACTAAGATCCCTGCAACGTACATCGCAGTTTTTAGAGAGGTGCTTCCTGGCATCGATAGAGATAAAGAAGGGATTTTATGAGTGGCAAACTCTTGGACGAGATAAGTCAGGCCGGTAGATATAGCGATGACAGGAGAGTCATAGATCACTTTTTTAGCCGCTTCAAGAAATTCTTCCGATGTTTCTGTAATTTTTTTTGCTACAAATGATGTTAGAGGATTTGTTCCGTTCATAATTTGTAAAGCCGCGACTCCAGCGACAATTTGCAAAACGGGTACTACATATGGGGACTGTAATGCTTGTGTCATTTCTAACTCCTTTTTTTTGCAGCATCATGCTACTTTAATTTTTAGTTTACTCCTATATTTTTTTTGGAATTTTGATGTTTCAAGTGCCCTGGATAAGTAAAATCTGATAAAAAGAAACTCTATGACAGATGTTGCTACACCTTTAGAAGCGCTCAATCAGCAATATTTCGAGATTGCAACGCTCAATCTTTCTGCTGAACAAAAAGAGTTCATCGGTTCCAAATGGAAACGGCTCCGCAATTTTGCCTGTCAAAATGCCGGAATCAGAAGATGGGGAAGCCATCTTCTGAAGCTCACACCGCAGCAGCTTATTTCTCTTGAAGAATGTTTTAGAAACCTGATCAAGGGCATAGAGATGACCGGATTTCAGCTCTGGAAAGAATCAGGAAAAGATCTCCATCAAGAAGCGATCTTTCGTCTGTTCTTTGATGATCAGTCCAGTCTTAAAGAAGTCGATTTTTCCATGCAGGAGAAATTAGCCCTCTTCTGGAAATACGACGACACCATCATTACGCAATTTAGAACTCGCTTTGAACAGATCTTTAAAGACTTTTACCATCAATCCATCTGGACACAGCACGATCCGCTAGTCACAGAAATGCTCATCGGGAACCTCATTGCTATCTATCCGCTTTTTGATCCCGATCCCGGTTCTGATGTCGATTTGCTTCAACAAATTGATGGCACCTGGCATCTAGTTAAATATCGGACTGAATCGATACAGCTCGTCGAAGACAAAGTTCTAGCGCATGGATTTACACCCCTGGATAATGAAAAAGCCCTACCCCTCATTCTGTTTTGCGGCACACCGTATCCAGCTGCAAGGGGTTTTTGGGAAGCGGTCAAAAGCGATCTCCATCCTTTCCGCTCTGTCGGAGAAACGATCTTCCTAGAGGGCAAAGACAGCATTGATGCCTGGATGGGATCAAAACCTAAAGTGAAATGCTATGGCTTAAGCCTAGGAGGAGCTCTCGCATATTATCTTGGCAAGACCTATGAGGATCGTGTTACGATCTATGCGTATGTTCCTCCGGGACTTTTAATGAATCCCATGGAAATGAGAAAAATCCATGGAGTAGCCTATTACCATATCGATGATTTTGTTCCCTCTGTCGGGTACCATCCCACAGGCCATAACTTTTCATGTTATGGGGTGATTACAGAGGCTAAGAGAAATTTTCTTCTTGCCCATGCTCGTCCCGTCGGATGCAATCCGACACTCGTCATTGAGATCAACCCCCGCCATGAAAACCGCAATACCACCCGTCATTTCATGACGATCGGTAAGTATATCATTTCGACTTTTCTGTTTATTCTGACAGTACCATTTCATATTGCGATCGCAGCACGAAACTTAGGCTCCAAGATCAAAAAAATCTGGAAGTGACATCAATTTAAAAAGATTTCTAGAATGGCTCCTTTTTAAAAGGAGACCTATCTTCTCTCTCAGTAATGAGAGGGTTTTTAAGCCTGCGGAGGTATTAGTGCGGGACTATCCATGGCAAGACCCATCGCATGCATGCCGTTATCGACATACAGCGTAGTGCCGGTGACGCCCGTTGCAGTGGCTAAGAAAGCGGCTGCATAGCCGACTTCTTCCGCTTCGAGGTCTTTCGACATTGGAGCATTTGCCTTAGAGTAGGAGATCATACTATCGATAAACCCAATGGCTCGTGCTGCGCGGCTTCTGAGAGGCCCTGCAGAGATCGTATTGACGCGGAGGCCCCATTTACGGCCGGCTTCCCAGGCAAGCATCTTGGTGTCGCTTTCAAGGGCAGCCTTTGCAGAACTCATCCCTCCGCCATAGCCAGGAACTGCTTTCTCTGAGGCCATATAGGTGAGGGAAATAGTCGATCCGCCTGCATTCATATGGGGACCGAAATGCTGGAGCAAGCTCACAAAGGAATAAGCTGAAGAGCTCACCGCTGCGAGGTAGCCATTACGGGAGGTTTCTAAGAGTGGTTTTTTGACTTCTGGGCCGTTAGCAAGTGAATGGACCAGGATGTCGATCTTGCCATAGTCTTTAGCAACTTGGGCCGCGACTTCAGAGATCGTATAGCCTGAGGCATCTTGGTACCGTTTGTTTTCTCTGGTTTCAGCAGGGACGTCTTCTGGTTTATCAAAGGCAGCATCTAAAGAATAGACCTTGAGATACTCCATCATTTTGCCATTGGAGAGCTTGCGGGACTCATCGAATTTTCCCATGCTCCAGGATTGGGTGAAGATCTTCAAGATGGGGGTCCATGTGCCAATGATGATTTCAGCGCCTGCTTCTGCAAGGGCTTTTGCAATGGCCCAGCCATAGCCTTGATCATCGCCGATGCCTGCAATAAAAGCCTTTTTACCTTTGAGATTCATAGAAACCATGGTAGACCCCACTAAATAATTTAGATGTCGGAGTATACCAGGTCTTAGGACGATTTTCTATATTTTTTCATCATCAGACGTTTCCACCCTTCGGCGGTAAGCAGTCGGGGACTAGGAGCGGTAGCCTTGGGAGATTTAGGGTGAGGCTTAAGGGTTTTAGGCTCTGAAGGTTTGTCTTCAGAGGAGGCTTTTTTGGTCTTGCCGAACAGTTTCTTGAACATGCGTTCCACCCTAAGGCTCAGTATAGAGCCGATTTGGGGTAAAGTCAAGAAATTTTTTTAGTCGCCTTTGTCAAAAAATTACGGTAGGATCAGGATACTAAAAGGATACGTTATGACACGGATAGATATTAGTTATGAAGGCAATCTGAGGACCCGCTGTGTCCATTCCGATAACAAAGAGGAGATTGTGACCGATGCTCCTAAGGACAACCAAGGCAAAGGGGAGATGTTTTCTCCCACAGACTTATTAGCTACAGCATTAGGATCGTGTGTTTTAACACTCATGGGCATCGCTGCTAACCGTCTAAAAGTGG
>CAZFXE010000006.1:0-24002 GCA_964522945.1 uncultured bacterium | reverse complement strand
TATCGCACAAGCTTATTATATGCTTGCACATCGCTTCTCTTGACTTGTCTAAACAGCTTTTAGCGGCCCGAAGGCCCTATTTCGCTCAACCTAATCTTGAGGAAGGCTACAACATACTTTATCTCAGGGATTTTGTGCAACCCCAGAAACTTTCACCGTTGCAGTTTCACTCAATCGTTATTTTGAGGAAGCCAACACGATACTAAACGCCAGGATTTTTCTGCAACGTCTTTTGGTTTAAAACATTCTTTTAGTGCAAAATAATCTGATTTCCCTAGGGAAAACACGGTTTTGCAATCTTTGAAAGATTTTTATTTAAAGAATTATTTGTCAAATTTTGAACTGAAAAAAAGTCGATTTTTATAGATTTAACGACCGCAAGACGTGTCATTTCACGCCTTGCGGAGGTTAAAAGAAATTATAGATAGACGTAAGCAGCCATACCAATGAGATACCCTATGAGAACTGGAATAGAGACTTTCCTCATGTAGGTCATGAAATCGATCTTCTCCATGCCCATGAGAGCAACCCCAGAAGAAGAACCAATAATCAATATGCTTCCGCCAGTTCCTGCGGCGTAGGCAATCATGTGCCACAGTGCATGGTCTGGAGGGAACACATCTAACGGATACATGCCCATTGTAGCGGCAACGAGCGGAACGTTATCAACGACAGCTGAAAAGAGGCCTATAAAGGTCGCCAGGGTCGCTAAGCTCTCAACTTGGCCACCAAGCCACGTTGCTAGATCCTTGAGCAGGCCTGCAGCCTGCAAAGAGCCAACACAAAGCAGAATCCCTAAGAAGAACAACACGCCGGAGATATCCACCTTCGTTAAAACATAAGGAACACGCAGGTGCCTGCGTTGTTCGTACTTATGGTGAAGTCCATCAGTGACCAGCCATAAAATAGAAAGGCTGATCAAAATACCCATGAAAGGAGGAAGTCCGGTCACTGCCTTGAAAATCGGCACACAAACGAGACCTAAAACGCCGAGAACAAAAACAATCCGCGCACCCGGTTCTTCGACAATTTTTTTCTCTGCAGATGCTGGCGAAATGCGGCCTTTCATGCGGAAGGAAAAATAGGCCAAAGGAATCAAAACAGAAAGCGCACTGGGAGTAAATAGAGCTTTCATCACAGCAAGAGAAGTGAGCTGTCCATTGATCCAAAGCATTGTTGTGGTGACGTCTCCAATCGGTGTCCAAGCTCCGCCGGCGTTAGCTGCAACGACAACGAGGCAGCATAAAAGAAGGCGGTCTTTCGCATCGGGAATCAGTTTCCTTAATAGGGAGACCATTAAAATTGTCGTGGTCAAGTTGTCCAAGATGGCAGAGAGAAAGAATGTCACAATAGCTATCAGCCAAAGCATTTTACGCTTGGAGGTCGTGCGTATGGCATCGGTAACGATTTTAAATCCGTGATGAGAATCGATCAGCTCCACGATGGTCATTGCGCCTAGAAGGAAAAAGATAATTTGAGCAACTCCAGAGACGTCCATATTGAGATGAGCGATATTTTCAGACCATGAATAGGGACTGCCAAGAAAAAAGACTGCCCAGCAGGCGACTGCCATGAAAATGGCAACTGCTGATTTATTGATTTTAAGGATATGTTCAAAAATGATGGCTGTATAACCAAGAGCAAAAATCACGATCAAAAGTATATAACTCATTGAACCTACCTCAGTAATATTTTCGTCGATTGTCGACTTTTTGCGGGGGATTATATCAACTTGATATTATCCCCCCAAAAAAAATCGACTGAACTTTATTACTGTGATCGGTTTAGGCAATCCCTGTGTGTATGATATCATGCATACGAATGAGTCCCACGACCTTCTCATCTTCGATGACAGGCAGGACCATGATCCACCGTTTGGGATCTTTTTGCATGAGTTTAAGAGCATCCCAGGCTAAAACATCGGCTCTTATCGAAATCGGAGACCTCGTCATCAGCTCTTCGATTGTTTTTTGCATCACATCAGATCCGAAGGCCTGCAAAGAACGGCGGAGATCTCCATCGGTATAAATTCCTTGAAACTTGCCTTCCGGGCAGACAACGAGCAAACAACCGAGCCGTTTGGCTGAAAATTCCGGCAAAACTTCTAAAAGTTTTTGAGAAGGCTGGCAGATTGGAAGAGCTTCTCCCTGGATCATAATCTGCTCGATTTTGATAGTCGCTTTTTTACCGATCGTTCCTGAAGGGTGATTTTCTCCATACGAAGCTAGGGTAAAACCTTTGTGCTTCATCAAGGCCATCGCCAAGACATCGCCAAATAAAAGTTGAACTTCTGTGGAAATTGTCGGAGCCAGGTCAAAAGGACAAAGTTCTTTTTCAACAGGCAGTGAAAGAGCAATATCGGCCATTTGAGCTAAGCGGCTATTAGAATTGGAAACAAGAGCGATCAATTTAGCCCCTTTTTTCCGAATAGATGGAACAAGGCCTAAAAGTTCTTCTGTCTCACCGCTCTTACTGAGGACAATGACACAATCCTCGGAAGAGACAATTCCGATATCGCCATGTAAAAAATTGAGGGAAGGCAAATAAAGCGCCTTTGTTCCGGTTGAAACGAGGGTCATCGCGATTTTTTCTGCGACAAGTCCACTTTTCCCAACGCCGGTCAAAATTAAAAATCCTCTGATGCCAGCGCAAAGATCAAATACAGCTTCTGCCTGTTTTTCATCTAAATGATCGAAAAAATATTCGAGATGCTTCCGTTGGTCGTTAAATATTTCTCTTAACACAGTATGTTTCCTCAACTACGAGATGATAGGATATTGGCTTTTTTGCATGAAGCAGATAATGTGTGAAAAAAAGGATAAGTATGCACGATATCACAGTTGCACGAGGAGATGGGATCGGTCCAGAAATCATGAAAGCGACGCTTCACGTCCTCAAAGAAGCCGGGGCTCAGCTCAAAATCCACGAAGTCGAGATCGGTGAAAAAGTTTACAAAAGGGGCCTTCTCACAGGAATAGAGCCTTCAACATGGGAAACAATAAAAAATACAGAAGCCTTTTTGAAAGCCCCGATCACAACCCCTCAAGGCGGCGGATTTAAAAGTTTAAATGTGACAGTCCGGACAACCTTGGGACTGTATGCCAATATACGTCCTTGCGTCTCGTATTCCCCGTTCATTCAAACCAAAAATCCAAAAATGGACCTCGTCATCGTCCGGGAAAATGAAGAAGACCTCTACGCTGGAATCGAATACCGTCAAACTCCCGACGTCATGGTCTCGCACAAGATTATCACAAGACAAGGATCGGAAAAAATCGTCCGATACGGCTTTGAATATGCTAGGCAGCATGGCAGAAAAAAGGTCACTTGCTTTACAAAAGACAACATCATGAAATTCTCCGATGGTCTTTTTCATAAGATCTTCGATGAAATTGCCAAAGAGTATCCTGAGATTGAGAACGAACACTGGATTGTCGATATCGGTGCCGCCAAACTGGCAGATAAACCTGAAAACTTCGAAGTGATCATCCTGCCTAATCTCTATGGAGACATCTTATCGGATGTCGCAGCGGAGATTTCAGGCTCAGTCGGCCTTGCACCCTCTGCCAATATCGGCAATTTAGGTGCGATGTTTGAAGCGATCCACGGATCAGCTCCTCGAAGAGCTGGTCAAAATGTCGCCAACCCCTCTGGCCTATTGCTGGCCAGCGTGATGATGCTTGCCTATTTAGGAGAAGCAAAGCTTGCCACCGCAATCCATGAAGCTTGGCTCTACACCATCGAAGCTGGGATCCACACCTATGACATTCACAAAGAGAAAAACAGCAAACAACTCGTCGGAACGCAGGAATTTGCTGAAGCCGTCGTCAAAAATCTTGGTAAAAAACCGACTCAGCTAAAGTGTCCTGTCTACAAATCGACTTCAAAGATTGTGCCGATAATCACAGAGCACAAAACAAAGATCGATCGAAAACTCGTCGGTGTCGACATCTTTGTTTATTCCAAAGAAAAAGCAACTGAGATGGAAAAAAAGATCACAGGCATTAAGTTTGAGCCTTTCAAACTCCAGATGATCACCAATCGCGGCGTCCGGATCTGGCCAGAGGGCCATCCTGAGACGTTTTGCATTGAACAATGGCGCTGCCGGTTCATTGCAAAAGACTCAGCTAAACCTCAAGAAATCGTGAACCTGCTCGACCATATCGTCAAAGCCGGTTACGATGTTTTCCAGACAGAAAATCTCTATACGTTTGATGGAGTTGCGGGATATACATCAGCCGATGGGTAAAAAAAAGAACCTTACCCCGAAGGGTAAGGCTCATTCAAAACTCGAAAAAAAAGTTATTTACTTTTTAGTTTTCTGATCCGAGAATACAGTATCCTTTGCTCCAATAGGGGCCTTCCGCTCTTTGTGAATAGGTTTACTATTTTTCACATCGTTTTCAATTTGCCTTGTTGGAACCGATTTTTCCGTTGAAGTTGAAGCTTCACAGATTCCTCGCAAATGGACAATTATCTCTTCACTTTTATCATACAACTCTGTCGCTGAGAATATACCCTGCGTACTTAAAGCATCTTTTACTATCTTCTCAGAATACGTATCAGTCAATTGTGCATATGCTGTATCCATGGATTTGATTTTTTGGCATGCCTTTTCAAATTTAGAGAAATGGTTAGATGGAAGATATTTGTTCTTTAATGCATCAGTTGACATCCATCCCTTTTTTTCCATGAATGTGATTGCCTTTTTGACGATCTGTTCTCCGTACATATCCTTTCCAACTAGACGATTCTTTTCGTTGGTAAAATCAACATGGTTTTTTTCAGAAGCCCCTGACTTTTGCAACTCAGACGCATTAGACAATGTTTTTTGAACAACCTTATTTACGGTGTTTGATTGATTTGAAGAGGGGACGCTGTTAGAGACATCCTGGCCTCTAGGCAGCTTTCCTACAGAACTCTCATTAGTAGAATTTGTATTGTTCGTTTTTGATGATATAGTTGCTTTATAGATAGTCATGAAAATACTCCATTTAATATTATTAATTATATCTTAATTATATCAGTAAAATTGGTTTTATTAAAGTAATTTATTTACATCTGTTAAAGATTTAATTAACATTGCTATGGCACTGAATTAGAACGGGTTATACTGTTATTTTTTGCCATACCTTTGAAAGAAGGCATAAGGCGCTCATAATTAATACCTTAAAAAAACTCCCATAACCCTCTAAAACTCCGACTGATAGCAGCTTCAGAGATGCCTGCAGAATTGTAGGGTCGATCAGGTGCCATTATGAGGGTATTTGGCAAGCTATCCAGCAATAGTTTGTTCAAAAATGACAACACAAGTCTCTAATAATTAGGATGTTTCAGTAGCGATTGTTTCAGTTGAAAGTCTAAAATTTACTAACTGCTAATTTGTATTTGCGTTTAATATTTACTAATTTTTTGTTATCATTTAGGTCAAATTAACCCGGAATATGGAATCCAGATGACAGCCATTCCCCTCCTTTCTAATCGCATGAATTTTGATGTTCTTCCTGAGAAGGAGATTAAATCTCAAATTATAGAACTTGCGATTTTTTCTTCTCAAAATCCTGTGCAGCAAAGAAATGAGCTTGCTCTTGTATGCAAAGAATGGTGTCAAATTAGCGGGTCGGATGGCGTGGCTTTGCAAATGCTTTCCTCAGGATACAAAGTGAAAGAGGTGATCCTCAAGGATTGGTCTCGCTCGGAGGCCGTTTTAGTCAAAGCCTGGAGTGCCCTTTTTCAGGAAAAATTTGATCTAGTTAATGATGACTCTCATGAATTTAACATGGTATGGGATGACGAGGAAGAGGAAATCAAACAAGCCACTCATCAGACGAATATACAAGAATTTATGCAGTGGCTAGAGACCCTCGAAGCCCCTTATCGTGCGTTGATTCGAAGTGCTGATTTTTCCAAAAAACATCTAACCTATCAGCAGTGTTTCGAAATTATAAAAAAATTGCCTGAGCTAACCTATTTGGCTTTTGATGGCCTTGGTTATGAGAATAGAATCGAAGATGAACATGTTGGTGCGTTTTTTTCTCATTGCCCCAAGCTGGAAGAAATTTCTATTGCAAACACAAGCTTAAGTGAAAAGGGATTTTCTGAACTTTTCTCAGTTTGCCCTTCTATAAATGCTTTTCATCTAGCCCACTCTTTTTGTCGCTCTTTAAACCTTTTTGAAATTCTCCCGTCTGGAATTGTCACTTTAACTCTGCAGCCTACCACGCACATTTCTTCAGAAGGTTTTGTAGATTTTTTCAAAAGAGCAACGAATCTAAAAATGCTCGATCTCTCCGGCTGTAAAGATCTTACGGAAGAGGATTGGCATGCATTCACTCTCTATTTTGTCTGCAGCTAGTTCTTAATTAATACTATGACACAGCTGATGAGATTTAGAGTTTAACCCAGTCGATTCAAGATCTGCTGGGCTTCTTTTTCGTCGATTAGAACAAATTGATTGATATTCTGTTCGTAGCAATAGACATCTGCCTTTGCAATATCAAACCACCACCCGTGGACGCGGAGTTGTTTTTTTTCTAGGCGATCTTTGATGAAAGGATAGCTTTTGATGTGTTCCATTTGCTGGAGGACATTGACTTGAGAAATTTGGTTAGATTCTGAGAGGGAAGGATCGATGGTAAGCCCTTCTCTTACCTTATTAAGAGCTTCTTTCCCATATTTAAGCCAAGACTCAAGATGAGGACAGGAAAGGGTATCAATGCCTTTAGAGAGCGCCAGCATCGCAGCGCATTCAGAGTGGCCGCAGACAACGATATCCGAGACATTTAGGGAAGAAATCGAAAACTCTATGACCGCAGCTGCGCTGTCATCTTGACAGGAGCAGGAAAAAGGCGGGATGAGGTTTCCGATATTGCGAAGAACAAACAGGTCACCTGGGTTTGTTGATGCAAAGAGATTTGGCACCACACGACTGTCTGAACACGCTATAAATAAGGTGTCGGGTTTTTGTCCCAGCGTAAGCTTACCATAGAGCGCCCGGCTCTCCTCAGTGAGATTTTTCCTAAAATCGACAATCCCTTGAATGAGTTTCTTCATTAGTTCACACCCAATATTTTAAAGAGTTGCATCTTTTTCCAAATGTTCTTTGAGTGAATTTAAGAATCCACAGCCGTACATTCCATCGATGACACGGTGATCGAACGTGAGTGAGACATGCATGACGGAGCGGACCGCCATCGTGTCGTCATCTAACGCAACGACTTTTTTCTGGATGGCACCAAGTCCTAAGATCGCGACTTCTGGATAGCGGATGATCGGAATGCCCATCATGACGCCGGAAATTCCGAAGTTAGTGAGGGTAATAGTGCCATCTTGAACATCTGTGGGATTAAGTTTGCCAGAGCGCGCTCTTGATGAAACATCTCCGATGGCTTTGGCAAGCTCTGAGAGACTCTGGTCTTGGCAATTCTTCACAACGGGGACCATAATTCCTTGGTCAACGCTCACGGCAATGCCTAAATTGACAAACTTTTTCACAACAATCGTATCGTCTTCTAAAGAGGAGTTGAGGAAAGGATATTCCTTGAGTGCTTTGCTAATCGCTCGAGCCACGAAGCTAGTGATTGTAAGCTTGGATCCATGTTTAGCTAAGAAGTCCTCTTTTTCTTTTTGGATCACTTGCATGATCGATGTGACATCGACTTCGGTGATCAGCGTTGCATGGGGAGCTTCATAGAAAGAACGAACCATGTTGTCGGCGATTGCTTTTCTCATGCCGGTCATCTTGATTCTTTCGACATCTGTTGAAAGGTTCTTAGATGCCATTGGGCAGGGTTTATTCTTTGGAGTTGTACGACTCTCTATATAGAGCTCGAGGTCTCTTTTGCTAAGGCGTCCGCCCGCACCTGAGGTGGGGATTTTTTCAAGTTCATCAAGGCTAATGTTGTTTTCTCGAGCAAGTCTAAGAAGAGCAGGAGAAAAGAACCCTTGCATTTCAGAGCCTGCAGGAGCCACTTCCCGTTTGATTTCAACGATCACACGCGGGCCATCGCCTGCGAGGCCCCCTGTTGGGTCTTGGGCCATTTGAATCACTGCGAGCACTTCTCCCACTTGGAGCTCTTGATCAGGGCTGGCTAAAATTTTCTGGAGTATGCCAGAGACTGGCGAAGGGATCTCGCTGTTGACTTTATCGGTAGAGACTTCCAAAAGAGGCTCATCGAGATTGATCTGATCGCCCTCTTTTTTAAACCATTGCACAACTGTAGCACTGACAATGCTCTCTCCGAGCTTAGGAAGCGTGACTTGGTATTCTTCTGTCATTGTATAACTCTTGATTGAATGTTATTTAAAAGCTCTTGCCAGGCGATTTCATTGCCTGAGATTTTCAAATGGCTCGTCAAAGCAATGATCGGAAGACGGCAGTGAAAATCTGACGGCAGTTTCACGTGGTCTTTTTCTGTACAGACAAGCACGTCTGCGAGGGATTCTTCGGCAAATTTTTTCAGTTCTTCAGGATAAAAAGGATCGTGGTCAGGCTTGAAGAACGAAGCAACAATTTCGCCACCTGCTTCACGGACCGATTGTAAAAATTTTTGAGGTTTTCCAATCGCACAAAAAACAGCGGCCTTTTTTCCTTTCAAAGAGGTCTCTGTAACTCTTTCTGCAAAAACAATCGGCGCCTGGGTAAAGCGGCGCAGCTCCTGCTCGAGCGTTTTGCTACTGGGTTTGAGTACGACTATGCAATCGGCATTCTTTAAACGCGCTGGAGAATCTCTCAAGAGGCCGCGGGGTAGAAAAAATCCTTTTCCAAAAGGATCTTCTCCATCGACCAGCACAATCTCAATATTCCGTTTAAGCTTCCGGTGCTGCATGCCGTCGTCCATCAGGACCATTTCTGCGCCATTTTTTTTGGCGAACTTGGCCGAATCGACACGGTTTTTTCCGACCCAAACTTGCACCTCTGGCAAATCACGCGCTAGCCAGTAAGCTTCATCACCACAATAAGCAACGTCCATTTCCGGAGTCACTTGGAAAACTTGGCTTGTTTGTTCAATTTTAGAGCGATATCCCCGAGAAACAATGGCAATCTTGAATTTTTTAGAGAATTCCTGAGCCAGAAACTTGACAAAAGGAGTTTTTCCTGTCCCGCCAGCGATGATATTTCCTATGCTGATCACAGGAAGTCCGACATCATGAGCTTTTAATAAACCGAGATCATACGCTTCATTGCGTAAGGCAACACCTGTCCGATAAAGATAGCTCAAGGCTCTGAGCAAGGGTCTTCCTGGCCGGCGGCCTTCCATGATATCGAGAATATATCTCTTAAGCATGAAAAAGCTCGTGTTCGATCATTTCAATGATGATATGGATCGCTGTCATATGGGCTTCTTGGATCCGGTCGGAATATGAAAAGCCATTGATGATCCATTCAAGATCAGAAACGCCTTTTAATTTTCCTCCAGTTTTTCCTAAGAAAGAAATTGTCTTGAGGCCTATTGCTTTAGCCATTTCAACAGCATGGATGAGGTTTTGCGAGTTCCCACTTGTTGTTAAAGCAACAAAAACATCGCCCTCTCTCCCCAAGGCTTCGACAGCTCTTGAAAAAACATCATGATAGCCGACATCGTTGGCCATGCACGAGAGATGTCCTGGATCGGATAGAGCAATCGCCGGAAGCGCTTTTCGTTTATGCCGGAAAATACCGGTTAGCTCTTCGGCAAAGTGCATTGCATCGCAAAGGCTTCCGCCGTTGCCGGCAATGAGAAGTTTATTTCCATTTCGGAAACAATCAGAAATCACCCGTGCTGCGTTTTGGATAAAAACGAGGCTCTCGGGCTTCTTCAAAAACTCAATGGCGCGGACGCCATCATCTACTGCTTGTAAAATCTTTGTTTGCATAAATATACTGGCTGCTAATGATAGAGCAATATAAATTAATAAACCAGTGTATGACAAGTTTTAATATTGCAATCATCGGAGCTACGGGGGCCGTCGGCCAAGAAATGCTCAAGGTCCTTGAGCAGAGGCAATTCCCTGTTAAAGAAATTCGTTGTTTCTCCTCTCCCCAATCTGCCGGCAAGACCCTTCAATTTAGAGGGAAGCCTGTTTTAGTTGAGCAACTCTCAGAAGACTGTTTTCAAGGAATTGATATTGCTTTGTTCAGCGCAGGAAAAAAAATTTCCTTAACTTATGCTCCCTTAGCTGTTAAAGCCGGGTGCCTGGTCGTTGATAATAGTTCTGCTTACCGGATGGATCCTAAAGTTCCGTTGGTCATCCCTGAGATAAACGCCCATACTCTTGAAAATCACGCCGGAATCATCTCTTCTCCGAATTGCACAGCCACCGTCATGTTAATGGCCCTTGCTCCACTGCACCGGCAATTTAAGATCCGCCGTATCGTCATGGCAACGTATCAAGCTGCCAGCGGAGCTGGTCAAAAAGCGATGACTGAGCTGCAAGAAGAGAGCCGTGCGCTTTTAGAAAACCGTCCCTTTACAAGAACAGCAATGCCGTTTCCTTATGCATTTAATCTATTTACTCACAATGCTCCCATGACATCTTCGGGGTACAATGAGGAAGAGATCAAAATTATTGAAGAAGCGCGTAAAATTTTAGAAGAACCTGAGCTGCGTCTAGCAGTCACTTGCGTACGTGTCCCCGTTTTAAGAGCGCACTCTGTAGCGCTAAACATCGAGTTTGAAAATCCAATCACGGCTAAAGAAGCAAAAGAGCTCTTACAAAAATCTCCAGGCATCACTGTGCAGGAAAATTGGGATCAGAATCGATTTCCAATGCCGCTCGATGCTTCAGGACAAGATGACATTTTCGTCGGTAGGATCCGACAAGATCTTTCCAATCCAAATACCTTGGATCTTTGGGCTGTTGGCGACCAACTTCTTAAAGGTGCAGCATTAAATGCTGTTCAAATCGCGGAAAAATTATATCTACTCATAATTTCTAGAAATTAATCAACAGCTTCGTTTACAGTTTTTTGCAATGCTTTAAAGGAGGCATCTTATGTCAGTCTCTTCTGCAACAGAAACTTTTATCGATGGCGCTGAACTTTTCGATCAAGAAAAATACCAAAGTACAGTCACGACTTCCCTTGAACCTGATCCAATCCAGATGGAAGAAGATTTTAAGAGACCCCTTTCTCAACGCATTATCCCTATTCACTCCCATACTAGAAATGTTTACGGAGAGTACCGCTTAGACGATGTGATCGTCCGTTGTCCTTCTGAAGCTTTCCGTAAGCACCAAGAACAACAATGGAACATGGTCAAAAAAGAGGCCGGAGAAAAGAGCTGGAGCTGGACCGTCACTATGATCGGAACTATTGTTTGCACTATCGGCGGCGGCGCCCTTATCGGTAGAGCCACTGCTGGCACAGCTCTCCCCCCTATTTTATTCGTCATCGGATTAGTTGGCACGGTTGTTTCTATTGTGTTTGCGATGAAGGCAAATTCTTCCTACAACGAAGCACAGACTCAGATCGACAAATGGGAAACAGATCCTGTCGTAAAAGTCGGCCTAGCAAGAAATGAGGCGCACAACAAAGGCTTCCCTTATATCTATGCAAATAAACTGAAGCTTGGACATGGACCTTCGACGACAGCGCTTTTCCATCCCCTGCAAGTCGAGTACGAATATAAAAAGTATTTCGATTCCTTCTGTAGAAAGCTTCTCGATCAAGTTAATCCTACTCCATCTTATTGGATGAACCAGTTCCGCACTTGCAATCCTGTTTCTTCAGCATACATGACTTACGGTCTGGGATATATTCCAGAACACATGAAACCTGTGCTTATTGACTCTGCCCGCTTCGAATCATTCCTGAACGACATCACATCCTCCTACGATAAGATGAAGTCCGATGTCAGAAAGACAGCCAAGGAGCGCATTGAAGCTAATACTAAAACTCGAAATGAACAGCTTCAGCCGCTTGCTGAGGCCCGAGATACCGGCATTGCAACAGCCGAAGCCAATAGAGACAGAGTTTTGCGTGATTCGCTATCCAGCGACGCACGCTGCCGAGAAGCTAGAGGAACTTTTACTGCTATCAAAGAAGCTCTGCAAGACAATTACAATCGCAGTGCAGCTCCAATCAACAAAAAATATGATGGTAAAATTAAAGAAATTGAAAGAGAGCGCGATGAGCAGATAAGAAAACTAGATGAGCAGAAAGGCAACCAGCTAGGCAATAACTATAGAGCAGCACGCGACCTTTTAGTCCGAGCTAAAGAAGCTTGGGATAATAAAGGCTATAAGCCTGTGAACTTCCAACAGTACTTCCCTTACCAAGCAGTACAGCCTGCCTGGGGGAACCAGCAGCCTTCTTATTACCGACCACCTGTTTATCCACAACAGCCAGCTTACAATGCGTATCAGCAAGTTCCTCAAAACCATCCAGGATACAGTCAGTTCGGGTACGGCCACGCTGAGCAACTTCCTGCACAGCAACAGTATTACTACGCTCCACAAAGAGTGCCAACTGGACGTTAGAAACTAGGTTTTATTTTGAGCACCAGTGGCTCTTTAGTCACTGGGTGCTCGAATCTCATTTCAGAATGATGCAGTGCAATCCCTTTTTTCCAAGATTTCTTGCTGCCGTATTTTTCATCTCCTAACACTGGACATCCAATCGCAGAGAGCTGAGCGCGAATTTGATGGTATCTTCCTGTGATCAGATTGATTTCTAAGAGTGTAGCTCCCTTTTCTCTTTTCAGAACTTGGTAATCTAAGATCGACTCTTTTCCTTCTTTTGAGATTTCCGCTCGAAAGCTGCCATGGATCAGATGATGGACAAGCCTTCCTTGTTCTGCAGGAAGATCCCCTTCGACTAACGCATGATAGATCTTGATGATCTTCCGCTCGCGCATCATCTCTTGGAGACGTGATAGCGCTTTGCTTGTACGAGCAAACAGCACAAGGCCGCTCACAGCTTTATCTAATCTGTGAACTGGATGCAGAAACACATTTCCAGGTTTGTTATATTTTTTTTTGACAAACGCTTTAGCAAGCTCTGTCAGCTCGGGCTGCGTGGCCATCTCCGCTGGTTTTTCAACAACCAGAAGGTGGTTGTCGCTATAAACGATTTTTGCGTTGTCTAAGTGATTCATATAAGAGGAGTGTTGTTGCCATTGCGACATTCAGGGAATCTGCAATGCCTCTCATGGGGATTTGGACACGGATGTCAGCGGCTTGCATCCAAAGATCAGAAAGGCCTAATTGTTCTGTTCCGATGACAATCGCCACAGGGCCGCTTAAATCTGCATCGGTAAACTCTTCGGTAGCAGACGGCGTTGCAGCCACAACTTGGATATTGTGGGATTTGAGCCAAATATAAGCATCAGATCCCCTGGCTTCAATAACAGGAAGGGTAAAAAGTGTTCCGACGCTTGCTCTAACGACATTTGGATTATAAATATCGGTGCATCTGTCACAGACAATGACCCCGTCTGCTCCGACGGCATCTGAAGAGCGTAAAATTGTGCCTAAATTACCGGGTTTTTCAATCGCTTCAGCAACAACATAGAGCGGCACGCGATTTTTAGGCCTCAAGTCTTTGAGTGTTTTTTGCATCTGATGCGCGATACCGATCAGACCATCGGGACGGTCTCTATACGAGATTTTTTCAAAGAGATGCTCCGGCAGATTAAAAGTCTCCACACCGACTTGTTCGATTAACATCGGTTCATTCGAGCCTAAAAAGAGTTTCTCGCACGTATAGAGCGACTCAAAATGAACGCCGCCTTCTACCGCACGTTTGATCTCGCGGTATCCTTCTATGAGAAAAAGCCCTGTCTCGTCTCTTTCCTTCCGATCTTTGAGACGCACCAATTGTTTGATTCTTGGATTTTGAGAACTGGTGATTTCTTTAAGCATACCATCTCGCATATGTTCCAGATGTCAGATCTAAAGGCCCAGGGATCACCATCTCTCCCATTTCGATCGTTCCCTTTCTCGATTCTTTGGCTTGCAATAGCAAATGGTGTAGAACAAGCGGGGTATATCCCGGAGTATGAGAAGAAAGAATCACAAATTGAGGATCGGGCGATAGCAGCTGGAAACAAAGATCCAAAATCACTGGAAGGTCTTTTTCGATTTTAAAGACTTCACCCTGGCTTCCTCTTCCAAATGTCGGAGGGTCCAATATAATTCCATCGTAGCGCACTCCCCTGCGGACTTCTCTTCCAAGGAATTTAATCGCATCGTCGACAATCCAGCGCACAGGTGCTTTTTCAAGTTTATTTAAGGCTGCATTTTCTCGTGCCCAAGCAACAGTCGTTTTAGACGCATCGACGTGGCAAACATCTGCACCGGCTTTTGCAGCAACGAGAGTCGCTCCGCCTGTGTACGCGAAGAGATTTAAGATAGAGCATTTTTTTTGCATCTTTTGTTTCATCCACTTCCAGAGAAGCGCGTGCTCGGGGAAAATCCCGATGTGACCAAAATCTGTTGGCATGACTTTAAAGAGAATATCTTCACACTCAACAGTCCAGGAATTGGGCAGCGGTGGAGAGGCAACCCAGCGGTTCGAGGGCTCTCTTGTAAAGATCGCATCGGCTTCTTTCCAAGCCTTTTCATCGAGTGAAGGCTTCCAGACGGCTTGCGCACATGGCCGCGCTAAGGCGTAATCGCCGAATTGCTCAAGTTTACTTTGGTTACCACTATCAAGAAGGGAGTATTGCATAGAAATAGTATACGGAAAATCCGGTAAAGAAGAAAGAACTAGGTACGCTCCCTAGAGCATCTGCCGAATAGAGGTCTCAAATAAAGACTTTCTATTAACCTTTTCGACATGAGGAAAACTCCTCTCATGAAAGACGTCATGTAAAGGATCAACCTTTTCATACTCAAACCCATGGATCCGGTCTGTGCCGGAAAAAGGCTCTGCGAGTTCCTTATTGATTAACTCCAGCCACTCTTGGTCATGACGGTGGCCCCAGGTACATACTTTTTGCTTGAGCTCTTCCGGTGTCCTGACCCAGCTATAGTGATGGACTAGAGGTTTTTGATCCAGACCCCTCAAATGGCAGCATTTAGGACCCTGGATCTGGTCATAAAGCCCCTTCCTCTCTAAAACATCCAGAATAATTTCAGGTGAATGAATCGCTTGCTTTTTGACTAACAGTGCATTGAGTGGAAATTGATGGATTGCACGATAGGAAGGGTCGCGAAAATAGAAATAGCTCTCAAACCTGAGCGCATTAAAATCTGAGAGGTTAAATTCACTTAGCCATTGGATAAATCGTTCCCCATCGACAATCTCATCGACATCCAAAAAAAGCACATAGTCGCACTCTTGCACAGAGTGAAATCCCACATACCGCGCTGTACTATGCCAATAATGAGCCCAATCAACATCCGCAGAGGTCAAAGGACAGTAGATCCCATAAGGCTCTTCTGCATATGAAAACTCTACAAATTTGACGTCGGAATGGTCTTGATACGACAGATTTAATACCGCGCGATTTTCAGGCTCTCCATTAAAAAAGTGAGAACAGACAGGGATGACAATCTGCTGAGAAAACTTCTGTGCCTCTTTGATGCAAAAGCGAAGAAACCGATAATCGGTCGAACAGAAATTGATGACAGTGGTGATTTTGACCATTAATTCCATACATAACCGAGGTTATGAACGGGAGTCTAGAGAATTTTTTTAAGTAAAAAGCCGAATAGTTTCTTTGTCGTCCGAAGGATGACCGTTTGACGGTTACCTTTCACATGCAGGGTATTGATTTCGGGCGTTTGACCCTTTTTCCCTAGAGCATAAAAGACTGTCCCTACAGGCTTGTCAGGGGTGCCCCCTTGAGGCCCTGCAATCCCAGACACTGCAATCCCGTAATCGGCTCCTGTTTTCTTCATCAAGCCTGTCCACATCTCCTGGACCGTTTCCTGGCTGACAGCCCCGTGTTTTTTAAGTGTTTCTGGAGAAACACCTAAAAGACCCTCTTTAAGGGAATTGGCATACGTGACAATCGATCCCAGGAAGTACTCAGAGGCTCCTGGGATATTAGTTAGTTGCGAGGCCATAAAGCCCCCGGTGCATGATTCAGCAAGGGCAAGCGTTTGATGATGCTTGACCATCCAGTCGTGGATGGCCTCTTCTAGCTTCGCAGCAGGAAGTAGTGACGCTTTAAAAGCCTCAGCGATAGCTTTTCTAGCATTAACTACATGCTCCTTCTTAGGACCCCTTAAAATCACCGTTAAACCGCTATAAGAAGGATAGATCCCAATGTCTAACTTGTGCTCTTTTTGCAGATCCCGTAAAAGCGGGTCGACATCGTCTTCTTTTAAGAGGTAAAAATGGAGCTCTTCACGGTGAAGCACTACCGCTGGCATGTGTTTTTTCAGATAAGGAATGACGGTTTCTTCAAACATCTGCTCCATCTCTGAAGGAACGCCTGGCAGCAAAAATAGCAGTTTCTTGTGCTCAGAAAAAAGATATCCCGGAGCAGCTCCTACGGAATTTGCCAATTCATGCGGTGGTTTAGAGAAAAGCTCTTTTGCGCAAACTAGAGTATTATCATCTAGTGTCGCTCCTAGACCTCCAGTTGCGATGACGACAGAACTCCGAATGAGAGCCTCATTGAGGCCTGGTGTGAGCAAAGTATTTTCGTCGGGAAGCGTTGTTTGACAAGAGACCTCCCACCCTTCTTCAGTCAGTCTGCGGCTTAGGAAAGCGGCGTTGGTATTTACAATAATACCTCTAAGCACCTCGTTTCCTATCGAGACGACTTCAATAGACATGTATTGAGATCCCTTGTTCTTTCAACTGAGCATGATTATGGATCCAAGAGAAACACTGTTTCCCCAAACGAATAGGTGTCGAGATTTTTTTGTCATCCCACAGGAATGTTGTAGGAACTGTTTGCCCACGAAGCCATTTTACAAGTTTGGTGAAAAGCGCAGTATTTGGAAAAAGCGTCTCATCGCTGACTTTGGAATATAAAGTGCCATCGAAGAAAATCTGAGGATACGCCAGCTGAACACCCCAATGGATGCTCTCGTGGCTCATCACCATCGGATTAATTGTCCCTGCCGTTTTTGAAGGAAAAAATCGATGCTGCTGCATTTGGACAAGAGGTTTTAAAGGTTTAGCCATGTATTTTTCAGTCCCGATTGCATGGGCATAGAGAGTATTTGTATCAGTCGTGAGTGCACAGGAAAGATGCCTTTGGATTTGACGATCAAGAGGAATTCTTCCGACTTTGAGGACATCGATGTATTCCTGGTACGATTTTAAGAACAGCTCTTGAGAAAGCTCTAAATCTTGCAGGGGTTTGATCTCGCTGACATTAAAGAAATGAAACGGCGCTAAGTGGCGGCAAAGCTCTTCCATTTCCGAGCTATCTAGCAAAACTTGATGCTTGAGCCATTTGGAAACTGAGAACGTCCCCTCAGGGGCCTGCTGATTAAGTTGTAGCAATGGCATTATTCTTACGCACAAAAGAGTGAAAGAGCAGCCAGACGATCCCTAGGAAGATCGATGCATCGGCAATATTGAAAACAGGATAAGAGTATCCCCAGAAAACGAGATGGAACATATCAATCACATGGCCGTAGATAAAATAATCGAAAATATTTCCAAGCCCTCCTGCAATGATCATGATGAGCGGATAGCGGTATTCTCGCACCTTGGGTGAAAGTCTCATATAAGCAATAAGACCTACAACAACGGCGATCCTAACAACCAATAAGAGATCTTGCAAACCGCTGCCGATTCCCCAGGCAGCTCCTCGGTTGGTGACGTGATGGATACAAAAATCAATTCCTAAAAGGTTTTGAAAAATAGAAACTCCCCCGAAAGGGAAAACGATCGATGAGAGTTCTGAAGGCTGGAAGTAAAAATTGATCATCCCCTTTGAGATAAAATCAACAGCGAGAATCGCAAGAGCAACGAAAAAAAGAGCAAGAGCGTCCTTCCAGGACATTCCTCCGACATTCTTTAGTATGCTCTGGCAGCTTTTTTTTCCAGTCATTGCAATAAACCTTTCTCCAGCATCTCTTGGGCTTTGACGGTCATCGTGGCGTAAGGGATCGCTTCCAATCTAGGCAACGAGATCTCTTCATTGGTGATATCGCAGATGCCATAGGTGTTTTCATCGATTTTTTCCAGCGCACGATCGATTTGTCTTAAAATTTTATACTCTTCTCCGGAAACCTTTAGGCTAACAGTCCGGTCAAAATCATCTGTTCCCTCATCCGATGGATGCTGGGAATATCCTTTAGATTCATCTGTCGATTTCACTTCTTCGCTCACATGTTTAACCAAGTTGGTATACTGGGCTCTCATGTCTAAAAGTCTTTTCTTAAAACGTTCTATATCGCTTTTTTTTAGTGGCATAGTTATTCCTTCTTTGAAACTTCTTCTTCTGTGGAGATACTCTGGATTTCGTCCATTAGTTCATCCATATCTTTAAAACGCCGATAGACACAGGCAAAGCGGATAAAGGCAATTGTATCGAGCTCTTTCAAGTAGTTAATAACTAATTCACCAAGTTCAGTCGTTTCTATTTCCCTAACTTGCCTTTCCATTAAATCTGCCGTGATCTGAGCTGCCAGCGTTCGTACTTGATCGTGGCTAATCCGCGTATGTCTGCATGCTGCATCCAATCCACGGATTAACTTATCTTGCTGGAAGTCTTCATATCTGCCATCGCGCTTATGTACCTGTATTGTCAGATCAACGGTCTCAAATGTCGTGAACCTCTTCTGGCACTCCAGACATTCTCTTCTCCGCCGAATAGCATTCTGCTCCACGGCATTGCGTGAATCGGTCACTTTCGAATCAAAATGATTACAGAATGGACATCGCATATAGCCTTTATTATCTCCGGCCCGATTTAATTAAAACCCTAAAATGCCAAACCTTAGGGTAACAGTCTATCAAAAACTTGACTGCGAGGGCAAGGAAACTCAAATAGTCCAGATACAACCGCAGCTCGCATGATGTATACTTATTTTTAATGATTCAAGATCTGTATGTTAAGAGTACGGTGATTATGCTTTACAAGCAGAATTCTTAGCCGTTATTCTTTTTTTATAAAAATCTTTAATAGCTTCACCTGTCGCGATTGCAGCTTCAATGATCTCATCGACCTGTTCACTGGTATAGTTTTCTTCAAGCAGCTCTCTATTGTCTTTTAGTTTTTTGAGTTGTACAAGCATAAAGTTTGACCAATCTGCTTTCTCGTTTTTACCAGAAAACTTAGCTTCTTTAATAAACTTTTTAACCAGCGCATCAAAATCTTGTCGAGAAACCGAATCTCTCATGCATTCGACATAAGCTGAAAATGCGTCAAAAAGTGTTTTAAAGTCGGAGACCTGGATCCTTAGAGTGGCATCATATCTCACCTTCCGCATCGTGATCGGATCAAAGAGTTCACGGATGCATTTCATTGGAGCAATGGCGTCTTTGACATATGAAGAGACTGTGACTCGTAATCCATTGTAGACGTTTTTAGCCCAGATCTGGGGATCGGCATAGCTTTGATGAATCCCTCTTAGAGCTTTCTGCACTCCTTTTTGCAAAAAATGAGCGGGCTCCATTTTGAGATATTTATTGACCGTAGTGGTTCTCCATGCAGCATCGATTTCGGTTTGAACACTCCCTCGATTGCTATAAACAAATAAATCGCTATCTAATATCTCTCTTTCCACTCCATTTTCAATCAACCGTCTAGACTCAGTGTCCATTGTTGTCCCGCCAGTCCAAGACAAACGACTTAAGTCAGCAACATCGGTGACTCGGAAACCAAAATTTGGTTCTGGCATATAGACAAACTTGCCCGAAATAGCTGCTCGAATTGCCCGATCCAGTTCAATCCCTGCTTTGATTAGCTCATTTTTTTCTTTTTTTGGCGATTCATACCCCGTTGAAACTACATCGGGATAAGATCCAGTCTTTTCATTGTACTCTTCAACGATAGCATCGTAGTGTGTTAGAAGCCCGACTGAAGAATCTGCAGCTTTTAAAGAAAGAAAATCACCATCTAGCGAAAGAATATATTTAACTTCTGATTTAGAACTTTGGAAATATCGCTTTAGTGCAACGGAATGAAGAATCTGGTTTCTGATGGCCTGATAAGGGATCGTTTTTTCCAAGGGGCTCCCGCTCTGCCTGAATTGATCGTCGATCCATAGATTGTCAGCACTGTCCCTTAAATATCTAAAATAGCTATTAGCGATTCGATAACAACCCTGAATCGGATGAATATGAGAACTAATCAAAATCTTAAGTTTCAATTCTTTTGCACTTTTAGATATCCACACATGGCCCCAAAAAAATGGGATGATTGTTAACGAGACACAGCTCGCTAGCTTTTTTTCTCTAAGATTTTTTACCTGATTTTTAAACTCTCCGTTTTTCTCAGGATTAAAAGAGAGACAATTATTTAAGCCTATGACAACCGCTACACGGGTTTTGACTAAAGCTTTGGAAGCTTTTTGTGTCTTACCAAAGGATTGATTTTCGATGGAGGTAACAATCCGACTAATCTCATCCGCAGAAGGGTTATGAAATGGAAGAGAAACTATAAAGGTCGTCTGATCACGATCAAATTTGGTATGATCTTTGACAATCGGCTCACCCACTTGAGTAATCTTCATTGTCGATTTTTTTACATCCCATCGATAGGGAAAAGATGCAAACGGTTCTGTAATTGGTTGAAGTGCTTTAAATTTTCCACGGCTAGCGTTATTTCCTCTTTGGCAATATTCAAATAAACGACCCAGCCATTTGGTATTTTCTATCTTCTGTTTGAAATGGATTCTGAAGTCTTTTTGTGACATTGAAAGCGTGCTAAAATCGATGGTGCTCATCTATTCCTCCAAGATTATGATCTTCATTTGCAGAAAAACATATAAACTTGATCGATATTCTAGCTAAAACTTGACACAAAGAGCAAGGATACAAAAAACCCTCCTAGCTCAATTAGGAAGAATGATGGCTGCAACTGCACCTTCAATGGATTTGTTAGGAAGAAGAGTGTTCGGCGTTACTTTGTTATCTTAGAAAAGACCAAGAATTCGAATGGGTTGCAAATCGGAGGAGGTGGGATTCGAACCCACGAAACACTTTCGTGTTTACACGCTTTCCAAGCGTGCTCCATCGGCCACTCGGACACTCCTCCAGAAAAAACGATAGGGTACTAGGCTACCCCAGTTTTAATTAAGTGACAAGATTTTCTAATCCTCTGTATTATTTCGGTAATTTCTATGCGAAAAACCTTATTCCTTTTTTTAATTGTTTTGGCAGGCTGCTTTGCTCCTGCAAGCAAATCCTCTAAACCTATCGTTCTGGTGACGATCCCTCCCTATGCCTATTTTGTGGAGCAAATCGCTGGAGATACCGTATCAACAGAAATTTTTGTTCCTGCGGGAGCTAATCCCCATACGTATGAACCGACTCCGAAACAAGTCGAAAAATTTGCTGAAGCTAAAATTTGGTTTAGGTTCGGAGATCCAATTGAACAAAAGATTTTACCCTTTCTTAGGGAAAAAAACGTTAAAGACATCAATCTCTCCAAAGGCCTTCCTCTGCTGACTGCAACAGCACATAAGTGCGGAGATCATGTCCATGAAGGGAAAGACCTCCATGTGTGGCTCGATCCTCATTTAGCGATGAAACAAGCTAAAAAGATCAGCGAAGAGCTCTCTCAAGAATGGCCTGAACATAAAAAACTATTTGAACAAAACTATCTGCAGTTAGCCCAGCGTTTAGAGACTTTGGATCAAGAAATCCAATCAGAACTGAAGGATTACGAAGGCATCACCTTGATGGTGTCTCATCCGGCCCTTGGATACTACTGCAAACGATACGGATTTCATCAGCTCTCGATTGAATGCGAAGGAAAAGATCCACTGCCTAAGCAAGTCGCCCATGTAGTGAAAGAAGCTCAAGAAAAAGACGTCAAAGTTATTTTTATTGAGCCGCAGTACAACAATAAGGGAGCTCATTTAATTGCAGAGAAATTAGAGCTTCCTATCTATCAAATAGATCCCTATGCTTTAGATTATTTTCACATGATGAATGATCTGTCTAAATCGATTGTAAATTACTATGGCCATCAAAAGTAATAACCTTTTTTTCCAGTACGAGGAAATTCCTATTCTCGAGAATGTCTCGTTTGTCATCGCTCCTGGAGAATTCGTCGGGATTTTTGGACCAAATGGCGGTGGAAAGACAACTCTTCTGAAATTACTTTTGGGCTTTCTAAAACCTCAGAAAGGATCTATAGAGATTTTAGGAGAATCTCCCAAAGTTGCAAGAGAGAAAATGGGCTACGTCCCTCAGATTTCTCATCTCGATCGGCAATTTCCCATCACAGTTTTAGAAGTCGTCATGATGGGATGTTTAGATAAATCCCCTTGGCACTCGTATACCAAAAATGCAAAAGAAAAAGCCCGTGCAGCTCTTGAAGAAGTCGGCATGCTCGATTTTCAGAATAATTCTTTTGGAACACTTTCTGGCGGGCAAGCTCAACGGGTATTAATTGCCCGGGCGCTAGTGAGCAAACCGGCGATTCTTCTCCTAGATGAACCGACAGCCAGCGTTGATGCCTCTGCGGAAGAGAGCATCTATAAACTACTTGAACATCTCAAAGGCACCATGACAATAATCATGGTGACGCATGACCTTCAGGTCATGCTGCAAAAAGTCGACAGGTTTATCTGCGTTCATAGAGATGTTACGTCGTATTCTCAAGCACAGGTCTGCGACCATTTTGCTCAAGGACTTTACCATCCTCCATTGAAACCTGGGAGGAGTTAACATGTTACAGGCTCTTTTTTCTCATCCTTTTTTAATGATGTCCTTTTTAGCCGGGATCGCTGCATCTATTACAAGTGGCATCGTCGGGTCTTATGTCGTAGCTAAGAGAATCGTCTTTATCAGCGGCAGTATCGCCCACTCCGTACTTGGTGGCATGGGGATTTTCCTCTGGCTCAAAAGAACTTACAATATCACCTGGATGAATCCTCTTCATGGGGCATTAGTCGCTGCAATCTTATCGGCTTTTCTCATTGGATGGATCCATCTTAAACATAAACAGCGAGAAGACACGGTCATTGCAGCAATCTGGTCGACAGGGATGGCAATCGGTGTGATTTTTGTCTCTCTCACTCCAGGCTACAATGTCGAATTGATGAACTTTCTTTTTGGAAATATCTTGTGGACGTCGACCAGCGATTTAATCCTGCTCTTTTCATTGGCGGGCTTTATTTTGCTTGCGACGATGATCTTCCATGCCAAGTTTCAAGCGGTCTGCTTTGATGAGAATCAAGCCCAGCTTAAAGGGATCTCTGTGACGAAGTATTATCTCTTCTTGTTGGTATTAGTAGCGATTTCAGTGGTGATCTTGATTCAGGTCGTCGGAGCAATCTTGATCATCGCGATGCTGGCGATCCCCGCAGCAGTTGCAGGAAGTTTTAGCCAAAGGCTTTCCAAAATGATGGGATGGGCGGTGATCTTTGGGTGTGTTTTTACGACAGTCGGACTGATGTTGTCGTATTTCTTAAACTGGCCGCCAGGAGCAACGATTGCTTTGACTGCAGCAGCGTTCTACTTGCTCAATCTTACCAGAAACTATAAAGCGACGTAGCGCGCAATCATCTGGTGCCATTTGCTTTTTTTGCGACCTTCTTTGGAAGGCTTTTTCATTCTTTTGGCTCGAGCATGCTTATAATGTTTTTTCATAACTATCTCTATTTATTGTTGTTGAGGAGATCTTCCGGCTTTATGTTCGGGCTATTGCCTGGAACCTTCCTCTCTTCTTCTCGGGCTGTTGTCTTGTCTTTGCGATGGTTCTTATATGTGACCTTCGAAGATTTTCTCTTATTAAAAGGTTTCATATTAACACCTGCCTTATCCTTTGCCTTTATATTACTAACGTTAACAAATATTTTTAATTAATGCAATTAAACTAATATAAAATAAGTTGTTTTAAAGATCTGTTTATGGAGAAAACGGCCCTCCTATCAAGTCTGACTTGAAGAGAATAAGCCTCTTAGATTAAGATGTTCACTACATTTGCAATTTT
>CAZFXE010000005.1:0-24657 GCA_964522945.1 uncultured bacterium | reverse complement strand
AATGAAAAAGAGATGGAAGAAAAAGTCATTGCCGATTTGAAAGAAGGCAAAGAAATCGGCCTCATCAGCGATGCAGGCACTCCTGGCATTTGCGATCCCGGAGAAGCTCTCGTCAAACGGTGCTATGCTGAAAATCTCCCCTTCACCGCTATCCCAGGACCCTCAGCTTGGGTCATGGCGCTTGCCCTCTGTCCTTTCAACAAAGAACATGTCCGATTTGTCGGCTTTCTCCCCAAAAAAGAAGAAGAGAAAAAAAGGCTCTTAGCTTCTACACTCACTTCGTCTGCCACCACTATCTTCTATGAATCCCCTCACCGACTTGTCGATTCTCTCCAAACTCTGCAATCCTCCCGCAAAGTTTGCGTAATGCGCGAGCTGACCAAGAAATTTGAAGAACACCGATTAGGCACTGCTTCTGATCTTGCCCAGCATTACGAACAAAATCCTCCCAAAGGAGAAATCGTTGTCATCGTCGAAGGCACTTCGCAAGATTACTCTTCACTTTCCCCCCAAGAGCATGTAAAATTTTTGGAAAAGGAATACAACATCTCCTCTGCTGATGCGATTAAGATCGCCGCAGAACTCCGTGGAATTCCCAAGCGCGATATTTATAACCTTATCCACAAAAAATAACATTCAGCTATAGTGTGCTGAATTTGTATGAAACTTGTTGTAGATGTCGGTACTCAAAAGATTAGCGCGGGGTTGTTTGAAGGCGATCGGCTTATTCAGGCTTCTCAGTTCAAACGTCCTGAAGAATTACTCGAATCTCTCAAGGGGAAAACCATTGAGCAAGGCCTTGTTGCTGGTGACCTCAAAGAACTCATGAGCCTCGGCTTCCCTTGCCGAGCTTTAGCCCCCTCCGACTTTAAACGGCTTGCCACTGATGAAACTTTTCCTCTTTTGCGACCAGATAGAATTGCAAACATCTTCGGAGCGCTGTATCATTTCCCCCTAAACGATTGTGTGATTGTCGATATCGGAACCACTGTCCGATTTGATTATGTCACCAAGCATGGCGTCTACCTCGGCGGAGCTGTTTTTCCCACGATTATCACCGAAGAACTACCACCTGCTCTGGGAAAAGACCAACGAAGCCAAGAAAAAAGCGGCTGTTACTTTGGACTTTTGGGAGCAATTGAACGGATTGTTGCGGAACTTAGGCTTTCTTCGGAATCACCAAGCGACGTCATGACAGTCGCTACAGGTAGTAGGTCACGCATCATGCAAAAAGATTTAGAAGATTTCATTGACAAAGTCGATCCTGAACTCACGTTGATGGGATTAAACCAGATTTTAAAGGAGAACATATGACAACAGCGAAAGAACTCATTTTTGAAGAACAAGCGAGAGAAAAACTTCGCGAGGGTATCGAACAGCTCGCTGATGTCGTCAGTGTTACTCTTGGGCCTAAAGGCCGTAATGTCGGCCTCCAAGCCAGCTGGGGCGCTCCCACAATCACCAACGACGGCAACAGCATCGTCAAAGACATCGAGTTCAAAGACCAATATCTCAACATGGGCGCATCGATGGCTAAAGAAGCCGCTGCGAAGATGAAAGAAAAATGCGGCGACGGCACTACCACAACGATCCTTCTTTTAAGAGCCCTTGTCCAAAATGGATTGAAAAACATCTCTTCCGGCGCAAGTCCTATCGGACTCAAACGCGGCATGGATAAAGCCCTTGAAGCGATCTTGAAAGAGCTTACAACGCTTTCCATCCCTGTTAAAAACGATCAAGAAACCAAAAACATCGCGACTGTTTCCGCATCCGGAAACGAAGAGATCGGCACTTTCATCTCTCAGGCGATCAAAAAAGCCGGCAAAGGCGGCGTGATCACCATCGAAGAAGGAAAAACCATAGAAAACAGTATTGAAGTCGTCGAAGGAATGCAGTTCGACCGCGGATACTGCAGTTCTTATTTCTGCACTAATGCAGAAAACCTTTCTGTTGAGATGAACAATGTCAAAATCTTGATCACCGACAAAAAGATCAGCTCGATCCAAGAGATCCTTCCCCTCTTGCAAGGCGTTGCAAGTACAGCGCAAGAACTCCTCTTGATTGCTGATGACATCGAAGGCGATGCACTTTCTACTCTCGTGATCAACAAACTCCGAGGGACGCTCAAAGTTTGCGCTGTCAAAGCCCCTGGCTTTGGCGACCGCAGAAAAGCGCTGCTCGAAGACATTGCTGTGTTAACAGGAGCGACCGTCGTCACTGAAGACACCGGCATGGTTTTGAAAGAATCCTCTGTTGATGTGCTGGGTGAGGCTGGTAAGATTCTGGTCACAAAAGAAAAAACGACCATCATCGGCGGCAAAGGCGATCCAGAAAAAATCAAAGCCCGCGTCAAACAACTTTCAGCTGAAAGCAAAGAAGCAGAAAGCACGTACGATAAAGAAAAAATCGAAGAGAGAAAAGCTAAGATTTCCGGCGGCGTTGCTGTGATCCATGTGGGAGCACCGACAGAGCCTGAAATGCGTCAAAAGAAGCAAGCTTTTGAAGACAGCCTAAATTCTACAAAAGCTGCTTTAGAAGAAGGAATTGTTCCCGGTGGAGGCATCGCTTTGCTTCGTGCTTCAAAAACCGCTAAGCTTAAACTCCAGGGTGATGAGCTAACCGGTGCCCAAATTGTTCTAAAAGCCTGCGAAGCTCCTTTCCGGCAAATCGTTACGAATGCTGGACTCGATGGTTCTGTGCTCTTAGAACAAATCCTCTCCAGTGATGTGAGCTTTGGTTTCAATGCTCAAACCGAAAAAGTTGAAGATCTATTGATATCTGGCGTTGTCGACCCTTCCAAAGTGGTGAAAAATGCCCTGCAATTTGCAGTCTCTTCAGCCGGCATTATTTTACTTTCAGAAGTTTTGATTGGAAATGCACCCGATGACAACAACGATTCTAAATCATAAGATCAAGATCCTTCCTTGCCGAGGAATCGGAGACGCTCTTTTAATGCTGATTGCAGCTGAGCGTCTTCAATCTGCCGGGCACGAAGTCGTGACGATCCATCCTAAGCTGCCGGAACTACAAAACTGGTTTCCACACCTCAGTTTTGATACGCAGTGGATTTTTTCCCCTGACGAATGGATCATCGCGCAAAATGACAATACCGATCGTGTGAATGCGCTCAAGGAAAAATATCGTGATAGGCTCTCGATTTTTTATCCAACCTATCTGCCTGAAAAAAATGGACCCCTCACCCCATTTGATCGCGTTTTCAACTCCGAGATCCCCATGACGGAAAATATTGCTGAATCGATTGCCTCTCTTTTAGATGTCGACAACCCCTCCAAAGAAAATGGCATTAACCCTCCTCCCCATTTATCTCACCGGCTCCACCGAAAACGGGTCTTGATCCATCACACTAGCAGCGTGGAAGATAAAAACTGGCTGGAAGAGAAGTTCGAGGAGGTCGCTCATGGACTCAAAAGACGAGGTTTTGAGCCCGTTTTTGTCCCCGAGTTCACGTCGCTTGATGATCTAGCTGCATATGTCTATCAATCGGGCTTTGTGATCGGAAATGATTCTCTTGTCGGCCACCTCGCTTCTAATCTCCAAATTCCAACAGTGATTATTGCAGATAAAGAAGAGCGGATGAACCTCTGGCGGCCAGGATGGCTCGAAGGATCTGTTGTGACACTCTCTCCTTGGATTCCTAGTTGGAAATTTTTTCAAAAGAATTGGAAATATTTCATCTCAAGCGGGCGGGTTCTTAGCGCCTTCGATGATCTGAGTTGTTTGTTTTAAGATATCTTGATTGACAAGCTTGCCAAGGCCATATTGCGTTAAGAGTTCGACAGGTTCGGGCTGAACTTCCGTCAACACAATCTTCGTATTGTGAAGCGCGCATCTGTCATGCAGTTCGCGAAAGGTCTGGAGCGCTGTTGCATCTAGAACAGGCACATGTTTCATCCGCAAAATAAACACCTTTGGCGGCGGATCCATATCGTGAACAATCTTCTTCAGCTGATCGCAGACGCCAAAGAAAAAAGGTCCCCGCATTTTGTAGATCTCAATCCCCTTCTCCAGATCTTTTTGATCCGGTGCGATGACATGCTTAACATCGCTCATCCGCTTCATGAAGAAGAAAGCTGCTAAGAGCATGCCGATCTCTACTGCAACTGTGAGATCAATCAGCACCGTCAAGAAAAATGCCGTCAGCAGAATCACCACATCGCTGCGGGATGTTTTCATGAGTCGATAGAAATGAGGAAGATCGCTCATATTCCACGAAACCACAACCAAGATCGCAGCCAAAGAAGCTAAAGGGATATGACCGACCAATGACGAACACGTAAATAACAAAAGAAAGACAACGACCGCATGGATCATTCCAGCAACGGGAGTTTGAGCCCCTGTCTTGATATTCGTTGCAGTCCTGGCAATCGCAGCGGTGGCCGGCATCCCGCCAAAGATCACCGCTCCGATATTCGCAAGGCCTTGAGCGATCAGCTCGCAATTGGGCTTATGCCGGCTGCCAGTCACAGCATCGGCAATCACTGCAGACAAGAGAGATTCAATCCCTGCCAGTAATGCAATTGTAATGGCGTCTGGCATGACATCGAGTACGCGGTGAAATTCGAAATCAAAGTACGGCGCAGGCAGTGTCTTAGGAAGCTGGCCAAAACGTGTGGCGACAGTCGGAATGTCCAAATGGAGAGCCCAGCAGATAGCTGTCGCTAGAATAATGCTGGCAATCCCCCACGGAATTGCTTTAGAGAACCGTTTGACAAGCATGATCAGGCCAACCGTAGAGAGTCCGACGATGGCAGTTAAATAATGGAACGTATGGGCAGAATGAAAATACGCTTTCCATTTTTCTAAGAAATGGACAGGAACCTCGACCATTTGAAGGCCCAGCAATTCTTTCATCTGGCAAGAGAACACGACGACGGCAATGCCTGTCGTAAAACCGACAATGAGCGGATGGGGAACAAATTTAATGAGCGATCCCAGCCTAAAGGCTCCCATGAGCAGCAGCAGAACCCCCGCAATGAGCGTCGCAATAACCAGGCCGTCATATCCATGACGTTCAACAACGTTAAAGACAACAACGACAAAAGCTCCTGTCGGACCTCCGATCTGGACCTTGCTGCCGCCTAAAAAAGAAATGATGAATCCAGCGACAATAGCCGTGAAAAGGCCTCTTTCTGGCTCGACGCCAGAGGCCATTGCAAAGGCCATGGCCAGCGGAAGGGCCACAATTCCGACGGTCACTCCTGCCATCAAATCTTTTTTGAAAATAGCAAAGGAATACCGTCTAAGACAAAGATAAGCTTTCGGAATGAATTCCTGGTAATTTTTTAACATTTTATACTACAATAGAGGGATAAGGAGTTCAAAAATGAACAAATCCAAGCAATCCATGCCGGCACGCGCTCGCAAGAAGATGAAAAAAGAGCTACGCTCTGCGGCAAATCTACCTGATTCTGTCCTTAAGGCCGATCGTAACACACCTAAAGCCCTCTTGTCTAGACTCCCAGCAAAACGACAAAAAAAAGAAATAGCTGCTTTAAAAGCTTTTGAAAAAAATATGGCTATAAAAAAAGCCAAACAAAAAGCCCCCCATTCAAAAAGAACTAATACAGGTTTGATCGACGTCCAGTCCCCTCCTCAAATTGTTCATATCGAAGGCAAGCGCTGGATTAAAACACTCGGCAAGCAAACGCAAGTGAAACGGAAAGTCATGACCCGCAAAATGGCCAAAAAAAGGTCAAAATAAAGATAGCATGAAAGTCGCTCATCTTTCGGACCTCCATTTTTCGAATTGGGACTGGAACCCTCTACAATTTTTTTCCAAAAGGTGGCTTGGGAATCTCAACTTCCTTTTTGGAAGGCGCCGGATCTTTTCCCATGACAGATTAGCGCTGCTGCCTGCTCTTTACAAAGAGCAAGGCATCACGCATGTTCTGATCACCGGGGATCTCTCCACAACGTCTGCCCCTGCAGAATTTCAAAAGGCCCGGGAGTTCATCCGATCGCTGGAAGCTGAAGGGCTCAAAGTCTTCTGCATACCTGGCAACCACGATCAGTACACTAGAAAAGCCCACAGAGAGCAGCTTTTTTACGACTACTTTCCCACGCAGTGGGATGCAAATAGCCCTCACAACTTAAAAGAACACGGCATGACAGCCCAAAAGCTCTCAGATCGTTGGTGGTTCGTCGGACTCGATACAGCTCTAGCAACCTCCTGGTTCTTTTCCTCCGGCTATTTTTCGGAAGCGACAGAGAAAAACCTAATCGAATTTCTCTCCAAGCTCCCCTCAGAAGAAAATGTCATTTTGTTTAACCACTTCCCTTTTTTCCAACACGAATCTCCACGAAAAAGACTGCAACGCGGAGATGCTCTCCGTAAAATCCTTGAGAAATTCCCTCAAGTCAGAGTCTACTGCCACGGCCATACCCACCGTCAGTGCCTTGCCGATCTGCGCGCTAGCCAGCTGCCAATCATCTTTGACAGCGGGTCGACCGTCCACCGCGATAAAGGCACCTGGCATCAACTCACGCTCTCTCCAGAAAAAGTCACCACCGACGTTTTCTCTTGGAAAGACGGCAAATGGCAAGCTACCCACTCCGAGTCGTATGACCTGGTATAAAAAAGGCCTTAAATTTCAATGCACCGGATGCGGCCATTGCTGCTCAAAAGAGCCGGGCTATGTCTGGCTCTCTGCTGCCGAAGTTGATGCGATCTCGAATCATCTCCAAATTCCGAAAGAAGAGTTCATGCGCCGCTATACACGCTCAATCTTCGGAAGAATCTCTCTTCTGGAAAACAAAATCACTTTCGATTGCGTTTTTCTAAAAGAAAATAAATGTACAATCTACTCCGTTCGACCCAAACAATGCCGCACTTTCCCATGGTGGGATGAAAATCTCGAATCACCTAAGGCTTGGAAAGAAACAGCTACACGCTGCGAAGGTATTGACCACGCAGAAGCTCCCGTGGTATCGTTTGAGGTTATTGAAACGGAGAGGAATAAGTGACCGATCCTAAAATTCTATCGCGAGCGCAAAATTGGCTCGACGATCCTTACTACGATCAGCAAACAAAGGCCGAAGTCCGCGAGCTCCTGAAAAATCCAGAAGAACTCACCGATGCATTTTATACCGATTTATCCTTTGGCACCGGAGGACTGCGCGGCATCATGGGCGCCGGCAGCAACCGGATCAACATCTACACCATCCGCAAAGCCTCTCAAGGCCTTGCCAACTACATCCTCAAGCATGGCAATCCTTCCCAAGGTGTCGCCGTCGGTTTTGACAGCAGACATCATTCACATGAATTTGCAGAAGAGACCGCCAAAGTTTTTGCAGCAAACGGCATCAAAGCCTTCCTCATGAAAGAGCTCCGCCCCACCCCTTATGTCTCGTTTGCCACCCGTCATTTGAAAGCCCAGGCCGGCGTCATGATCACCGCCTCTCACAATCCCAAGGAATACAACGGCTATAAAGTCTTTTGGCAGGACGGCGGACAAGTCGTTCCTCCGCATGACACAGGGATTATCTCCGAAGTCGATGCCATCTCTTCCCCTGCACAGATTAAATTAGCTAAAATCGATGATCCGTTGATCATTTCCGTCAACAGCACGCTCGATGAAGACTACCTGCGCGCTTTATCTGCTCTGCAGCATTTTCCCGGCGAAAACCATAGCGCGCTGAAAATTTGCTACACAAGTCTGCATGGCACAGGAATTACACTGATGCCGGAAGCTCTCCGGCGATGGGGATTTTCCCCTCCGCATTTAGTCGCCACGCAAGTTGTTCCCGATGGGAACTTCCCGACTGTTCATTTCCCAAACCCTGAATACCCTGAAGCCCTTAAGGACGGGACCGATGATCTCGTCCAGACCGGCAATGATATTCTAATCGCGACAGATCCCGACGCTGACCGGCTGGGCGTCGTTGTCCGGCATCAAGATAAACCCGTTGTCCTTTCCGGCAATGAACAAGCTGCGATTGCCGCTTATTTTATTTGTGAAACGCTTAAGATGCAAAAAAAACTGCCGCCTAAAGGCGCGATCGTCACCACGATTGTCACAACCGAGCTGTTAAAAAAAATCTCCGAGGCCTACCAGGTCAAGTGCTTCGAAGTGCTCACCGGATTTAAATATATCGGAGAAAAAATCCATGAGTGGGAGCAAAAGCCCGGCAGCTATCAGTTCCTGTTTGGAGCTGAAGAATCTTACGGATATCTCATGGGAACTTACGCCCGTGATAAAGATGCAATGATCGCCGGCTGCCTCTTTGCTGAAATCGCTTTGAAAATGAAAGAGCAAGGCAAAACTCTCGTTGATCTTCTCCATGACATCTACCGAAAATTCGGCGTCTACAGAGAAAAACAATTTTCTCTGACCTTTGAAGAAGGCAAAAAAGGGCTCGACAGCATCCACAATTTAATGGAGAGACTTCGTACAAAACCTCCTGCATCGCTCGCTGGACAAAAAGTTATTTCTACAGAAGATTTTTTAAAAGGCACACCTGAAAATCTTCCCCGCTCCAATGTCCTTCTCTATCGACTCGAAGACAAAAGCAAGATCATTATCCGGCCCTCCGGCACTGAGCCCAAGCTCAAAGTCTATCTAGCGACTCAAACGTCTACAGAATCGATTGAGAAAGGGTTAGAAGCGTGCAATACACAGTTAGAGACTCTGATCGCTGCCTTGAAAAGTGATTTAAGCTAGCTGGATAAAAATCTCCTAGCAATCCAGCTATCGAAATTAATGCCTTGACGTTAGGACCAGCTCGTAATCTTTGCTAAACCTTCGAAATTTTCTCAACCAAGCAAAGCTCCTCTCTACAATCCACCTTTTCAGAGCAATCGTAACCCCCCTTCTCTTCTCTTCCGGTGTCTATAGTTCTTTGGCTAGCCTGTTTGGAAGTATTATCTAAATAAGTACTAATAAGTTTAGTCATTTTTATTATCTGCCTTTGCTGGCTTCTCTCAAATGCTAAAAGATCGATACTCAGAGAGGGCAAGAAAATGTCATCTATTTCCTCTGGGAATTGAAAATGATTATCTTTAAATAGTGAATAAGTATTCACAACCATTTTCCAATCATCAGTGTTTGCGTTACTTAATGCAAGTTGCCATCCAGATAGAAACTCTCTAAGCTGAAGGTTTTGATTTTTTCCTTGAGACACCTTTAGATTTTCTTTTTGTGAAGTTCTTATTGGTTCTTTAAAGCCCAAGAAGGAAACTGGTTGATTTTGGTGAAGAGCTTGGATACTCATAAAGTGTTCTCCCCATCTAGAGATTGCAAACACAAGTCTGCTAGCTCTAAGATTTTTTTGCAAAGCAATTCCCCCTCTGCAGCAGGTTTAATAGTCTCTAAGCAACTTTTCATAAAATCACATAATTGGGGTTTTTGATTTGAAAGTTCTTTATATCCTAGTTTAATGCCTTCTTGCAAGCAACCAATAGCAAAATTTTTTTCGAAAAATGCAGGCACTTCCTTGAAATCATTTTTCTCGTCTTCCGAAAGGGCATTAAACACTTTAATTGCTTCAGAGTAAATTCCAGCATAGATTTTTTCCGCGAATTTATCTTCATTGGATTTAAAATAAACAAATGCTTTTAAAAATGAATTTAAATAAACCTGTTTACATTCTTCAAATTCTAATGTTTTATTTTTAGTTAAATAAGATTTTAAACGATTAGAGCTTGTATTATCAATGCAAAACACATTAAATAATTTATAATTAAAATCGCAATCTAATTTTATTTCCAGTATAACATTTCCGTTGTTAATAAATGGCTCAACAGCGGATGGATCGTCAATTAGTTCATAACTTGGTCTATAAAATCTATCGTCGTTTCCAAGTATCAAATCATAGACAGCCACTGTTCCAAAAGTCTTGAGCAAAGAACTAACACATTTCTCTTTCAGGTGAAAAAAAGACAGGTTATTTATCACACCACCAATGTCTGCTCCATCAAAAGCATTCATAAAAGCGAAATCATGTTTTCCATATTTTTGCTTATCAACGCCCATGAAAGCGCCGATTTTTCCCCTTGGCAAAAAGTTAGTGTAATTACTATCCACTACATATATTTTCGGACTTTGAAGCCCCAAACGATTAAATACCGCAGAGCATAACCTCGTATTTGCACTTAGAGCGGGATGAATATATTTCGTGACAAATTTAATAGTTTTTTCCTCACTTTCCAAATATTTGCGGCATATATAAGTGAGGTCTGTGGCACCTTTGCATGAGCGAATTATACGAGCATTTTTATTTTCATTATTAATCCCACTAAGAAATTCACTGAAATATTTATTGATCAGTTTGACTAAAAAATTATTTGTATCTCCGTTGATTGATGGTAATGAATCAAATTGCCCAATCGTATCCCAGAAACTTGTACTTGTAATATTAAGAGTAATTGCATTCATCTATTTATCTCAGCATTTATTGCAAAAGCAATAACAGCATATTTTAAGACTTCATTTAAAGTAAACGTTAACTTTTCAATAAATTATTATTCTAGGTGCGGTCTCTAAGACAATTGAATGAAGACTTCTTCAGATTTCCAAATGACAGTCGTTGGTTTTTCAGGATACTTGACTCTGGTATGCGCATTTGAAATCAAAGAACGGATCATCGCCCTTTTGATTCCTTCGATCTCATCAAAAGTCAGCTGGGATGTATCGAGCTGATGCTCGCGGATCTTATCAGCAACGATAGTTTCGACAAGCTCGGCAACAGCTTTTTCTGTGACTTCCTCTAATGATCGGAAGGCTGCTTCGACAGAATCAGCAATCATAATAATGGCCGATTCACGGGAGCGAGGCGTTGGCCCAGGATATCTGAAACGGCATTCTTCTACAGTGACGGCCTTAGCGCGGGACTGTTCGATTTGAGCGTGATAGAAGTAATAGACAAGCCCTGTTCCATGGTGTTCGTGGATTACATCGATGAGGCTGGGAGGAAGCTCATACTGCTCAGCCAATTTCACACCTTCCGAGACGTGGGCAATGATCACTTGAGCAGATTCTAGGGGCGTAAGCAACTGATGCATATTAAAACCGCAGTACTGGTTCTCTATAAAATACTGAGGCTGTGAAAGCTTTCCAATATCGTGATAAAGAGCCGCTACACGGCAGAAAATAGGGTTGGCATTGATCGCTAAAGCTGCTTCTTCTGCTAAAGCCGCAACGGATAAAGAATGGCGGTAAGTTCCCGGAGCTTCCAAATTTAAACGCCGTAGAAGAGGATGGCTTAAATCAGCAGACTCGAGCAGCGTCATATCGGTCACAATACCGAAAATCGATTCAAAAACAGGCAGAATTGTAACAACAATAACCCCTATTACTGTCATAGAGACCAAAGACGTCAGCATATCGATCAAAATATGGTAATCCCATGCCGTATTTTCCATGAGGTTAACACCCAAGATGAACGGGATGGTAATCAGCCAAATTTTAGCGCAGATCTGAAAAATCTCTTTTCTCCTTCTCACTGTTTTAACAAGGATTGTGGACACAAGGGCTGACGCCAAATTGATCAGGAAAAAATGTTGATAATGTACGGCAAGTGATATGGCCATGACAAAGGTAACAAATAAAGAGACAATCATTGCGACCTTACGATCGATTAAGATAGCCAATAGCAGAATGACCAAAGGAACACAAACCGGGAACCGGCAGAGATCCACCAGATATCCCATCTTATTGAGCAATATGTATTCCGTTAATTTCGCTATAAAGAGTGTGAAAATAACGACTGTTACGACAAGGGCTTTTTTTGCCGAGGATTGCACAACTTGAGGATAAAGCGTCTTCAAATAGAGCCACGCCACCAAAGACATCATCAGCGCTAATGCTAAACTCCCCGCCATTGTGGACAAGTTGAAAAAATGATGCTCCGACCTCAGCTTTTTCTTCATCCCTTTCAGCATGTCGATGTGACGCATCGTGACTTTATCTCCCGTATTGATAATGTGGCTCCCGGGAAAAACTTTTGTCCTCTTAAGAGGGATGGACTCTTTGATCAAACGGCTTAAGAAATGCTGCTTTCCCAGATCTTCCTGTAAATCCCAATGATGGGCTCTGTATTGCTGTAAAATATACTGATTTGCTGGAGTTCTCACGAGAAAGGCCAATTGCTCAATCTGCTCCCAAAGATCTTCCGCAGAACTCTCTGTCATTTCAGAGGGAGTATGAATGAGAAAATTTTTGGAAAATTGCCCAACTTGCTTGAGTTTTGTCAGAGTCCTTTGATCGGAAAACTTGACCTTCAATAGAACATCGCGAAGAGCTTCGCTGGCCTTGATTAATTCGTCAAAAGAAACAGTAGGAAGTTCATGGCGCCAAAACGGCCTTTCAACAAGCGTATCTTGGATTCGTTTTTCAACTTTTGAAATCTCTGTATCTTGAAGATAATAAATTTTTCCCAAATCACGAATAGATTCTTCTTTTAATAAGCGCGTCGCTTCAGTATCTGGAAAGTCGAATTCTGTCTGGGCAAGGATATACTTGTCGGCGGTCGAGTTCAGTTCAAGGTAATCGATATGGATTTCTTTGGAATTTATAAAAAGGCCTAAAGACAAGACCAATACACAGCCAATCAAAAAATCTTTCACCCAGCCTTTTTGATCAAGCTTAAACCAGCTCGACTTCGAAAGAAAGTTACTTACCTTATCAAGAGCCATTGATAGCCTCTCCCTAAAGCATGCTCCAAAGTCCCTTTTACGGCAACCCTCCCCCTCTTTTCATTAAGCCAAGAACAAATATTTCGAGGCATTCGGCTCTAAAAAGTTGCAAAGTCGAGTTAAAAGCCGATATACTTCGGTTCATGTACCAAAATATTTCTAGAAAATACCGCCCTCAGACCTTCAAGAGCATCGTCGGCCAAGATGCCATTGTAACGACCCTTAAAAACGCCATCAAGCTGGGAAAAATCGCTCCCGCTTATCTCTTCTGCGGCTGCAGAGGAACCGGGAAAACAACCTTCGCCCGCCTCTTTGCAAAAGCCCTCAATTGCCAGGCGCTGACAGAAGATTTCGAGCCCTGCAATCAATGCCCCTCCTGCCTCGATATTACTCAAGGCAGATCCCTCGATGTTATGGAAATCGACGGAGCTTCCAACCGCGGCATCGACGACATCCGCCAGATCAATGAGACTGTCTCCTACGCGTCGGCCAGCAGCAAGTATAAAATCTATATCATCGACGAAGTCCACATGCTGACAAAAGAGGCCTTCAACGCCCTTCTTAAAACTTTGGAAGAGCCTCCCAGCACCGTTAAGTTTTTCTTCGCCACCACAGAGCCCCATAAAGTTCTCCCTACCATCACCAGCCGCTGCCAGCGGTATGATCTCCACCGGCTCACCGCTGACCAGATCATGACTAAGCTCGGACAAATCGGTGCTGATCTCGGTGCCACCGTCGAAAAAGAAGCCCTCCAACTCATTGCCCATGTCGCTGAAGGAGGACTTCGCGATGCTGAATCCCTCTTCGATCAGCTCCTCTGCTACACCAACGGCCCCTTGACCTATGATGAGACCGCTAAAATTCTCGGCATCAGCCCCCGCTCAATGTATTTCCGTCTTGACCATGCCGTGGAAACTTATAACCTGTCCTTTGCCTTTGAGCTGGCCACCGAAGTCTTTTCCTCTGGCAAAGACCTCTCTGCCTTCCTCGATGGGCTCATTGAACATTACCGCACCATCCTCCTCCTAAAAATGCAGCTTTCCGCTGCTTCCTATCTCCATGAGAAAGACCAGAAAGAATATGCCCATGCCGCTACTTTCTATACCCAAGAGCACTGCCTCTACATCCTTGACTATCTGCTCCATTGGTACAAAGAAATCCACCGCACTCCCTTTAAACGCGTCACCCTCGAGATGATCTTCCTCCATGTCATCCGCAGCCAAAAACGCATCTCGCTCCCTATGCTCGTCCGCCGCCTTGAAGAAATCGAAGGCGGAGCTACTGCCCACCCCATTGAAAAAAAGGTTGAAGCTCCCAAACCTATTCCTCCGAAGGTGGAAACTCCTACACCTGTTGTACCTAAAGTAGAAGTTGCTCCCCCACCTCCAAAAGTCGAAGCGCCTGTTCAAATGAAAATGCCTGCACATGTTGTACAAGCTCCACCTAAAGAAGAACCCAAACCCATTCCTCCGAAAGTCGAAGCGCCTGCTCCTGTTCAAATGGAAATGCCTGCGCCTAAAATCGAAGCTGCTCCTACTAAAGAAGAGCCCAAGCCCATTTCACCAAAGGTTGAAGCCCCTGTACAACCTGTTGAACACACTCGCTCGCAAAAAACACGATATGATACACTCCTGCGCTTCGCAGCCGTTGAGCTCGAAGGCAGTATAAAAAAGGATTTATAACTTATGGGAAGCGGATTTTCAAAACTCAAGAAGCAAGCCAAGCAATTCGAATCGCAATATGCAAAAATTCAAGAAGAGATGCGCGCTCTTGAAATCACCGGAACTGCCGGCAACGGGCTTGTCACTCTTGTTCTCAATGGTGAACATGAACTCAAAGATATCAAAATCAAACCTGCGTGTGTTGATCCGAACGACATTGAAGGACTTCAAGATCTAATCCGAGCTGCCTACGCAGACGCTCACGAAAAAATCCAAGCCCAAAGCCAACAAGGCATGGGCGGCGGACTTCCGTTCTAGAGTTTCTTGAACAACGGCAACTGCAGGGTAGCAATTTTTTCTATTAGCTCGGCAGGATAATTTGCAGACAATAATTCGGCAGCTATAGTGGGTTCAAACCAGTCAAAGTGAATATACTCGCTACTCAGCCTGACAGAGCTGCTTTGGAGAATGCTGCATAGGTAAACGGCAAGAATTAAACCTACATCCCCTGTTTGAATAGGAAGGCGAATACTTGCCTGCATCATCCCCAAAGGGACTATCTGAAGAGTTTGAAGTCCTGTTTCCTCATCAATTTCACGTTTCAAAGCGTCTTCTAATGCTTCGTTTTTGTGAATACGACCTCCGGGTAGATCCCATAGTCCTATGATGGTGTGAGATTTTCTCATGTTCTTTTGTAATAAAAGCAGCTTGCCTTCATCATTATGAATTAACGCTTTAGCACTCAAATGAAAACAGTCTTCCTTACTATCCATATTTCCACCCTATATTCTTCATTGTAGCCCTAAAAAAAAGCCTAACAAAAACGCTGTTTGACCGCTTTTCTTTTTTATCCTCTAGTGCCGAAAAACCATTTTACCAGCTCCGGTAAAATGGGTGTGAAGAACTAAGTCAAATCTGGAAAAGTGGAAAGATTAGTTCGTTCGATCTTTCAAATTCGAGAAAGTTTTTTCATTAAGCCAGCCAGTTCAAAGCTTAATTCTTGGTAGTTCTTCTCAAAACTTACAGTCTCATCATCTATAGATTGAATGGAGAGTCCTCCATTAGGATTTACACTGAGCTCAAAGTACGCATCTGGTTTCAATTTTGCTGCCTGCAAGAGCCTTTTATCAATGACAAGGGCCCAGCTACGACCATGCTTAACAAGACGTTTGATTGTAGGTTTTATTTCTCTTTTCATATGTACACCTTTGGATAAGAAAAAAATCTAAATCCCTTCAGCATCGCGATTGAGGCTGGCTTGCCCTTCAGAGCCATGGAGGCACTCGGCCAAATAGCTGGCGATTTCTGCAGATGTTCGCAGTGTGAGAACGTGTTCGGCAATATCACAGCAGTCAAGCAGTGATAAATGCCGCACAGTCCGTTTGATAATGGGGATAAATCTAGGAGCACAGGAAAAGTTCTGAACGCCCAAGCCAATGAGTAGCGGAGTAAACAAAGGGTTCGAAGCGATCTCGCCGCAGATTGTAACGGGCTTTTGAAAACGCTTTGCCTCTAAGATCGTCATCTTGATCATGCGAACAATGCCCGGATGCGTAGGATAGTAGAAATCGCTCATGCCGGGATTGCTTCGATCGATGCCAAGGGTATATTGGATGAGATCATTAGTCCCTAAAGCCAGAAAATCGCTTTCTTGGGCTAAAGTATCTGCAATGAGGACAGCTGAAGGGACCTCAAGCATGCATCCTAATAACGGTTGATTGTTATAGGAGACATTGCGGGTTTTTAACTCTTCTTTGACTTCTTCGATAATTCTTTTTGCTTCACGGAACTCATGAATATCTGAGATCAGAGGAAAAAGAATACGGAGGTTATAGCCAAAACCTGCCCGTAATATGGCTCTCAGCTGTGTTCTAAATATATCAGCCCGTCGGAGTAAAAACCGGATGCCGCGGCAGCCGAGTACGGGGTTTGGTTCTTTGGCCATATCCTCAAAAAAGTCGGAACATTTATCTCCGCCTAAATCTAAAGCCCGAAATGTTAAAGGTAGTCCCTTGGAACGTTTTAGCATTTGGTGGTAGATCAAATATTGTCTTTCTTCATCGAAGAAAAGCGCAGGATCCTGCATGAAAAGATATTCTGAACGGAAAAGACCAACTCCGTGCGATCCATGGTGATGGACTAAATCGATATCGTTGATGGTATTGACATTGGCATAAAGACCTAAAGGGTAGCCGTCTAAAGTTTCCGCAGCTAGGTGTCGATCTTTTTCGAGCTGTTGATATTGCTCTGTGAGACGTTTTTTCAATCTCTCATACTTTTCTAGGGTAATATGAGAGGGGTTGATAATGATATCGCCTGTGAGGCCATCTACAATTACACATTTGCCTTTGGCATTTTGCAGGATCTCCATGTCAACGCTGGCAACGTAAGGAATTCCCTTCGCCCTTGCAATCAAGGCTGCGTGGGAAGTTCCTCCGCCATTTTGTGTGACAAAAGCACTGATCCGCGTTGCTTGAAGTGAAGCGGTGTCCGATGGGATCAATTCTTTTGCAAATATGATTGAATTGGGCGGGATATTTTCCAAGGAGATATTTTCTGAGTCACAGAGGTTCCTAAGAACACGTTTTGAGAGGTCCCTGAAGTCTGAAAGCCGTTCATTGAAGAATGAATCGTTCGTCTCACTAAACCGCTTTTCGTAGTCGTTGATGACAGAATTGAAGACTGATTCTGTGTTTTTGAGCATCTCACGGATTTTTGTTTCCATGTGCGTCGTCATCAGGGGATCATCGAGCATCTCAATATGCGTTCCAATAATTGAAGCGACCTCTTTAGATCCTTCGCCAGACAGGTCAGCCTGAAGTTTTTTCAAGTCTTCCCGGCTGGACGACAGAGCTTGTCTGTACCTTGAAATCTCTCCTTCAACCTCTCCAGTACTGATTGGGAAATCCGGAATGTCGCTATCCTCGGCATAGCTCAAGAAAATAGGAACCCCTATAGCGATCCCCTCGCTGACAGGCGCTCCCTTTAAGTAGATTTCTTGATCTTCACGAGGTTTCAATTATCCATTTCTCCGAACTGATTTTCAAAAGCTGCGGTCAGCTTTTCCAATGTTTCCTCAGCATCTTCCCCCTCAATCGTCAAAATAATCTGGCTATTTTTTTTAATCGCCAGCATTAAAATGCTCATAATGCTCCGCGCATTCACAGTTTCTTGCCGATAAGAGATGGTGACTTGCGATTTCAAACTTTGCAGCAATTTTGCAATCATTGCCGCTGGCCGCGCATGAAGCCCCAGAGCATTTTTGACCTTAACTTTATGCACAATTTTTTTCACGCCTTTCCTCGAGGGTATATGCCGGTTGCGTAAATCATGCGTCCAAGCAGTTGAATTCTGCCAGGTATTGTACGGGGCTTCAGGGTTTTTGAAAATCCTCTTTTTACAATCCTTCTTTTTTTATTCTTAACATACGATTTTCTCATCTGAGAAAAAGATCTTTTTACTTTCTGAGAAACTCTCTGAACTGCTATCTAGAAAGAAGGTGTGGAAATATGCCAAATAAAAAAGTCGTGATTGTCGGAGGCGGTTTTGGCGGACTTAACGTCGCTAAAAATCTTAAAAAATGCCCTCTCGATATTCTTTTAATTGATAAAACCAATCACCATCTTTTCCAACCTTTGCTCTATGAAGTTGCCAGCGCTGCTTTATCTCCTGGCGAGATCGCCATTCCTATCCGAGAAATTCTCCGCAAGCAAGACAATGCCACTGTCATGATGGGAGAGATTGTCCAAGTTGATAAAAAAAACCATCAATTGACCCTCGGCAATGGAGAAAAAATCACTTACGACTATCTCGTCCTCGCCGTCGGAGCAAGACATTCCTACTTCGGCAAAAACGAATGGGAACAATTTGCTCCCGGGCTCAAAACCATCAAAGACGCACTGACTATCCGTGAAGAAATTTTAATCTCTTTTGAAAAAGCCGAACGTCTAGACAATAAGGCTGAAACAGAGAAATATTTAAATTTTGTCATCATCGGTGGAGGCCCCACCGGAGTAGAAATGGCAGGAGCCATTTCAGAGATCGCCCAAAAGACGATGTTTAAAAACTTCCGGCGTATCAAGCCAGAGGAATCTAAGATCTTCCTGGTTGAAGCCGCTCCTCGCATTCTGCAGGCATTTCCTGAAAAACTCTCTAAAAAAGCCAAGGAAGGTTTAGAAAAGCTTGGCGTTACTGTGCTCGAAGGAAAAAAAGTGACCAACATCACAGAAGACGGCGTTCAAGTTGAAGAGACTTTCTATCCTTGCAAAAACATTATCTGGGCTGCTGGCAACCAAGCCTCTCCGCTTCTCAAAACCCTCGATATTCCTCTTGATCGGCAAGGACGAGCGATCGTTAAACCTGACCTTTCTATCCCTGGCTGCCCTGAAATTTTCGTCATCGGCGATGCCTCAACGACCCTGGACAAAGACGGCAAACCCCTTCCAGGAGTTGCTCCTGTCGCTATTCAAGAAGGCAAATATGTGGCTTCTATCCTCAAGAAACAGCTCCCAAAAGAGCAAAGGCCTCCTTTCGTCTATTTCGACAAAGGAAGCCTTGCCACCATCGGAAAAGGAAAAGCCATCGCCTGGGTCGGCAAACTTCAGCTCTACGGAGTTCTAGCTTGGTTCATGTGGTGCTTTGTCCACGTTGCCTACCTAATTGGCTTCCGCAATCGCCTCAGCGTCATGCTCGAATGGTTCATCTTCTATTTAACCGGCCAGCGCGGAGCGCGGCTGATCTATAGCTCTGTTGAAACGCATTTGAAAAAGAAGTAAACGCGGATAGGGAGTTTTGCAACTGTCTCGAATAAATAATTGCCCTGAATACGTGTTCTCAGCTACGTTTTAATCCTTGAAAAACATCTGGAAAGCAGCTCCTACTCTATTCTATGGCATCCTTTTTCTTATCGGGACCACGTTCGCTCTTTTTTTCCATTATACCTACTTCATTCCGCTTACCCTTTGCCTCTATTCCAATCGACAAAAACTCCTAACCGGACTCCTTGCCTGCCTCGCTGGTTGGATTTTAGCCCTTCTTGCCTACTCCCTCCCTGACTTAAAAGAAGAAGGCATCGAGGGAACTGGAACCTTTAAAGTCGAATCAGTTTCCTACAGCCAATCTCCCTTCCAGAGATCTGTGCATTTTAAAGGCGTGCTCCAAGAATTTTCCTCAACTGAGGCCTCTTATAAAAACATCCCCTGCCGAATCCATTTCCGAGATAACAAGCCCCGCCCCTACGGCTCTACTGATTTTCGCGTCACAGGAAAGCTAATCCCCAAGGGACACCATCATTACGCCCTGAAAGTCAAGTCCTGGGAAACCACACCGACTTCTCGTCTTGCTGAATGGCGTTTCGAGCTTAAAAACAAGCTCCGCACGCATCTTTCGCACCATTTCACCGACACCAAAAGCCGCGCGTTTCTTCTCTCGATGCTCACCGGCGATATCGATGACCGGCTTCTTGCTCTAGAGTTCAATCGCCTTGGCATCTTGCATCTTCTCGGCATTTCAGGATTTCAGTTTGCCCTATTAGCTTTTCTTCTCGGCAGCGTCTTCCGTCTGCTGCTACCTCACAAGATCGCTACAATCCTGCTCATTATCTTTCTAACCGCTTATGCATTTGCTTTAGGCGATTCTCCGCCAATTGAAAGAGCCTGGATTGGTATCTCTCTCTATTTAGCCGCCAATCTTGCAGGCTACCGCATCTCAGCTCTCAATGCCCTTGGCATCGCGCTCATCTGGCAGCTGGTTAAAGATCCTCTTCTCATTTTCCATTTGGGATTTCAATTCAGCTTCCTTTGTACTGCGGCTATCTTGGTCACCTATCCCCTCTTTAGATCGTGGCTGACCCGTTTTTTTCCTCAGAGAAGCTTCCGCGATATCATCCAGATGCCACTATTAGAGCAGCATGGCCATCTCCTCTCCTTTTTCTGCCGTGAAACCCTCGCTATCAATGGTGCAATCCATCTCGTCACTCTGCCTTTAATTTTTGTACATTTTCATAAATTTCCAGTCTTAAGCCTGCTGTACAATCTATTTCTACCTGCAGCTGTCTCAATCGTCTATGTATTGTTGGTCATAGGCGTAGCTCTGCCGGTTGTCGGACCTTGGATCCACATCCTAAATAAGCATTTAACAAATCTGATATTGAAAGTTGCAACTCACCCTCCAGCTCTTTATGACTTTCAGTGGAGGATGCATGATTTTTCGGAGGCGGCTGCAGTGACAGCCATCACTTTGGTATTAGGGCTCTCTATCTTTAGTGAAAGCGCCAGCCGCTTTATCAAACGAGCCCGGCTCTGAGTTCTGCCGTTGGAAATCACTCTCTTGCTGGGTCAGTTTACGATAGTCATCCATCGAACGGATGATATGAGGACGGACAAAGATAATGATATTGCGCTTGGTATCGACCTTCTCTGTCTTGCTAAACAACGCGCCGATAAACGGCAAGCCACCGAGACACGGAAGACCGGCTTTATGGTGACTGCGCGTATTGCGAGCCATGCCGCTGAGCACCAAGAAGTGCTTATCCGGCACGTGGACATGCGTCATCATGTTGGTCTTGGTCGTTTTAATCCCTGCTGACGGCTGATTATTATCTGCAGGATGCGCTTCTGTGATCTCTTCATTCAGATCAAGGGTGATTACATCATCATCGCCCAGTCTTGGGGTGATGCTTAAGTTAACACCGATGTCGCGGTACTCGACATTGGCGGTCGACTGCTGGCTAGCGCCGACTGTCGTGACAACCGATCCCGTAAAGGGAATGTTGTCCCCCACGAAGATCTTCGAGTTTTTATTGTCCTGCGTGATGATTTTTTGGTTCAAAACAATCGAGGCCTCACCATCTGCTTGCAGAGCTGAAACGAGCGATGCCAGAGAAAGAAACGATCGCCCTTTATGGAAGATAAGATCGCCAATGACACCCATATCAAAGCCGCCACCCATAGGAATCTGGCTAGGGCCTGTTGGAGTGTTAGTGCCATTGATGCTTTGGAAAGTCAGTGGGAAATTCGATTTATTGCCTGGGGCAAAGTTGCCCATTCCCATCCCGACGGAATCTTTATATTTCCCACCGGCGGCCCATTGGAGGCCAAATTCCATGTTTTTGTTAGCATCGGTCTCAACAACGAGCACTTCAATGAAGACCTGCTTGAGCTGGGTATCGAGGCTTTGGATCAATTGTTTGACAGCTGCAAGAGAATCAGGATCACCTGAACAGACTAAAGAATTGGTGGCCTTGATCCATTGGACCGATTTCAAAACAGCTAAATACTGAGAAGACGTTTCAGGTTTGCAGGAGAGATCCCCAGAGATCTTTCGAATCGTCTCTTCGATCTCATCACCCGTATGGTATTGCAATTTGTAGACTAAGAATTTGGGATTGCTCTGCTGCAAAAGAGGAGATGCGGCCACTTGGAGCTGTTCCTCAGGATGAGCAGAAAAAGACCCAGGAGCTTTTTCATAAGTGCGCAGCGGAGCATGTTCCGGGTCAGAGGCGTATTCTTCCATCACCCCTTTATGGATCACGAGGTATCCTTCTTCCTTGGCAATGGAAAGACCGTGAGCCCTGAGGATCTGCACGAGGGCTTTGACAACGTGATCGGAGGAAACAGGCTTGCCCGAGGCTAAAGTAATGTTGAACTGAAGATCTTTATGGTTGAAGATGAAATTCGCATCGGAGATCTTGCTGACGAAGTTGATAAACTCAACAACAGGGACATCGTTGAAGTTAATCGTATACGTATTATCTTGAGAATCTTCCTCTCCAAAAAGAGGAGTCAAAGAGGAAAATAAAAAAAGAGAGAGAAGCCCGAGTTTTTGTAACTGTTTTTGCATTGTTGTTGTGTGTCTTTGGCGATCCACTAATTAGCCGCGCCGTTGATATAATATTAAGAACCCCTTTTTTTGGGAAGGGGGTTTTTAAAGAAATACGTAAAAACTTGAAAAATCGATCGATTTTTCAAGTTGTTTGGGTATAAAACCGACGATAGAGAGACTCGGTCAATTTATCTTCAACTTTTTGGAAGAATCTTTCCAAGAAATTAGGGCCTATCTCGAAAGCAGAATCTCTGTAAACTTGAGAAGTAAAATACGCCATCCCAACAAACACCACGTCTGCAACTGCCCATCCTATTTCTTTATTCCTAATGCTTGATACAGCTCTTGTCGTAGCTAGATAACCAGCCCTCACTGAAAATACCAAATTAGCCGTAGGAAATGATAGACAAGCATAACCCGCTGAAAAGGCAAGACGCACCCCTACATTTGCAGCAAAACTTGACCCCAATTTAGCCACGTAGCGCACCATTAAATACGTTCCTATTGCTGCGGCAGCAACTCGTTGAACTGCCCGAAGCCTCAAAGCTAATTCTTCCTTTGAGCTGACATTGAAAAAGTTAAGATCGGAAAGAACCTGCGGAGGAAACAACCTAACGCCCAACATAAAAACTCCTTGAGAGGGCCATTTTAGTCCAAAATTAACTTTTATGACCCTAAAATTTAACTTTTAGTCACTGCTCCTTTGACGGAAAGGAGATTCTCGACTAGAATAATCCCCTAATCTATGGCGACCGTAGCTCAGTTGGTTAGAGCACCGGATTGTGGATCCGGTTGTCGCGGGTTCGAGCCCCGTCGGTCGCCCCATTTTCACTCCACATCTCATAGGTGATCATGAACTGGCTGCATGCATTTTTTTTGGGACTAATTCAAGGGATCACTGAATTTTTTCCTGTCAGTTCTTCCGCCCACCTCAAAATCTTTAAAACCTTTTTTGAAATTCCAACCGGTGAAGAAACCGTTATCTTTGACCTCTTCTGCCACTTGGGCACCTTATTGGCTTTAATCTACTATCTCAGAAGGGACATTCTCGAATTCTTCTACTATCCACGCCGTTTGCTTCCTTTTGTTGTCGCCCTTGTTCCATTGGTCCCCTTTTATTTCTTATTGAAGCCTCTACGTGAGGCACTCTCCAAGCCTGAGTATCTCGGCTTCTGCCTTATGGGAACAGCAGCTATTCTTTATGGAGCTTCACTCATCCAAAGAAAAGTCAAAGCCAAGCTCACCCATAAAGACGCTCTCTTTATCGGAACTTTTCAAGGCGTGGCTCTAATTCCGGGAATATCCCGCAGCGCTGCGACCATTGGAGCAGGTCTTTGGAGAGGAGCAACACCCGCTGAAGCTGTCCGGTTCTCTTTCCTACTATCTATTCCTGCAGTCTCTGGAGGAACCTTTTTAGAACTCATGAAAGCAAAATCCCATCTAGCAACAATGTCCATTCCCCTCTCTCACTGCTTGATCGGCTTTGTGACAGCAGCTGTTGTCGGGCTAGCCGCTGTGCGAGTTGCAATCCCCCTCTTGCAAAAAAGGACCTTAAGACCTTTTGCTGGGTATTGCTTGATTGCTGGAATTCTGCTAAGTCTGTACTTATAGGAATTATGGCTAAAAAAGAATCTGCTCCTAAAAACACCCACCCTGAAGCAAAAGGACTTTTGTTCATTTTGCTCTCGGTCATATCGCTCGTTTGTCTTTTCAGCTACGATATCGATGACAAGTCCACCAATTGGATGGGCATGATCGGCCATGGCTATGCCTGGACCTTGATGTATCTCTTTGGCCTGACGGTTTATATCGTCTTGGGATTTGTCGGATGGATCGGATGGAAGCTTCTTCTCCAGGGAGAGATCCCTCGGCTGAAATCAAAGATCTTCTATTTGTCTCTTCTTGGGATTTCTTTTTCTTTCTTGCTCAACCTTTCTGCAGAAAAAGGACTGCCGATACCGGGAGCTATGAGGCATAAAATTCTGACGGAATCGATCACGATGGAACTGCCCTATATCCGTCACACTGTCCGTCATAATTTAGGAGGCGTACCGGTTTACTTTCTCTATCGAGACCTGCCGAGCTTTAATCTTCAGCATATGCTCAGCGACGTCGGTGTCGGGATCACCTTTACCCTCACGGGGTTACTGTCATTTTTATTTCTAACAGACGTCCGGATCATGAATGTGATCCAAGGAATCGCTGCAAGACGGTCAAAGAAAGAAGAAGAAAGAGAGATGCAGATCCTGCAACATGAGCAGATCGAAAAGACACTTACTAAGAAAATCGCCACGGCGTCAATGCCAGCCCCCCTTTATAACCCTGAAAAAAAACCTGAGATCCGCATCCGAACGGCCGGTGAAAAAGAAGAGAAGCATGCCGCTCCAAAGCCGGTTAAGGGAAACTTCTCAGGCTACGACCTGCCTCCTCCATCTCTCTTGACTAATCCTAAGAAATTCGATCAGCCTCAGCTGAAAAAAGAACTCAAACGGCAAGCTGAGATTTTAGAAGAATCGCTCATGA
>CAZFXE010000004.1:8551-29818 GCA_964522945.1 uncultured bacterium | reverse complement strand
ACGGAAGGCGTAGTGGAAACACGGGTCCCTTCAAATGAAATAAATGGGATATGATCGATCTTGTCGAGTTCGGGGAGTTGAAGCTCTGAGGTGATATCTTGACCAGCTTCATCAATGCCGTAAATTTTTCCTCCGTAAAAATAGAGTGTGTCGCCGGGTTTTCCGATCACACGTTTGACCAGGAGTTTTTTCCCAGGGAATAAATAGAAATAGACGGTGTTGGCATCCCGGACGTCCATGTTCTCAACAGTGAAGATAGCGATGTTGTTTCGTTTGATCAGATCAGGATTGAAGTAGAAATGGCCCAGTCGGAGTGGGTAATTGATCCCGAAGTCAGTCTTTGAGACAGAAAGCCTGTCCTGCTCTTTAAACGTCGGGCGCATTGAACCTGTGGGGATTTCATACAGCTCAAACCACATCTGACGGATCAAGATCGCAATAAATAGAGCCCCGGCAATTCCTAAGATAAAATCTCTTGTCGATTCAAAGAAGCTCTTTTGCAGGTGAGTGCGGGCAGAAGTATGAACGATATGGGTGAGCTCGACGGCTTTTATCGGGTCCTTTTGCAGGACAGCCGTCTGCAGCGAAATGAGATTTTTTTGAATCTGTTCTTTTGTTTCAGGGGAAAGCTGTTTTTTCCTCGAGCAAAACCTGTGATAGGTTGCCAAAAGAGTCTTCTTAGCTTTCTTCAAGATAAAATGGTTTTTCATGAAATTAGCCGAGTTTACCATTTAGTAAATTTCCTGACTAATTTCTTTTTGCGCCGTATATGTTTGACTAGGCGTGGCTAAGGTTGTTGGTGTTTGGGCTGTGGAAAACTTGTTGATAACTCAGCTTGACAAGAGATGATTAGGATTGGGGTAAATCGGTTACGAACAAAGGTGAAATCTATTGATAATCAAGAACTTAAATCTTTTTCCTGCGGTCAAAGAAAAATCTCTGCGGAAAGTTTGTTGATAACTCGAGTTTACCATTGGAAAAGAGCGTCGGAATAGACCACGACATCAGGGTACTCTGTTGAGATCAAGACCCAGCGGTAGTGATGTCCTTTTTGGAGTTTGCTCTCAAGGATTTTTTCAGGAACTTGCAAAGTAACTGCAGATCCATTTTTCGGCACTGCTTGCGAGATCTCGATCAGCGGATGGGATGCAATGGTAAGATCCATTGCCATCAGACGTAATTTAGAGTGATAGGGTGGGCAGTGGATATGAAATTCTAAAGAATCTTTGTTCACTTGATGGCTTCCAATGAAAAAAGGAGATTGTTGGAAGGCGATCGTCTTGGGAGATGTCATTTCACGCCCTGAGTCGATCGTCCGGATGGCAGCTTTATAGTGGGGGCTTTTAATTTCGATCCAGTAGGGGAAGGCAAATCCTGAAAAATAGAGTTCAATCTCACATCCGGCGATAATGGAATTGTCGGAGGGCCATTTTGTTGTCCAGGCAGTGATGGGAGGTTTTTCCATTTTTTTGCCTTCAAAGGTTACGGATGGGAGCCAGAGTGCTCGGTGGTCTTCATCGCCGTTAGGAGGAGGGCCGATTCTTTTTCTTTTATCTGTAGGGGTTTTTTCTAACGAGAGCGTCATCAGACGGGAGAGGAAGTTGTTGGGATCTTCGGCATAGAGCCAAGCAGATCTAGAATGGGAATAGATCTCTAAAAGGTTATTTTTTTCGAGGTCGATCAGGTAAGAGACCCAAGCGGTATGGCCAGGGGCTTCTTTGGCGATCCAATCTTTCCAAGAAGAAGGAGCAGGCTCTAGATTTAGTTTTGGAACATCGATTTCTTCTAAGAGGAGGTGGTTTGGTGACAACGAGCGGATCACCAAGATTGTATAGGTCCCCATTTGCTCGGTGACGACATAATCTCCGGGATTTCCTTTTACGATTTTATCTTTTAAAGAAAACGCATTTAAAAACGTCGTCAGTAAAATAGAAACTATTAAAATCACTCTCTTCATAATTTAATTATAATTTATTTTCACAATCGTAGCAATATTTAGGTTCAAATCTCTTGGGATCTTCAACTTGGATCGTCATATGCTTGATCCCAAACTTGGCTTCCAAGAGCCTATGGGCCTCTCCCAAGACATCCATTGAAGGGTCAGCGATCAGATGGACGCTCAAAACAATTTTGTGATGAGAGGCCGACCAGATATGGAGATCATGAACCTCTTTGACTCCCGGGAGTCCTTCCAATGCTTTTTCAACCACCTCTGGGTCGATCCCTTGAGGGGTTGACTCCATCAAAATCCCGATGGTCTCTTTGATCACTTTTCCGGAGCTTCGCAAGATCGTCAGGGTAAATAAAATCGTAATAATCGGGTCGATCAGGTTCCAATGGGTCGTCCAGAGGATGATACCGCTGATAATAACGCCGACGCTGCCCAGAACATCTCCCAGGATATGGAGGTAAGCTGCCCTGACATTTAAACTATGGTTTTGAGCAGGATGGAGGATTTTCATCATCCAGAGATTGGCCAAGAGTCCGACTGTGGCGATATAGAAAACAATCGGTCCATCGACGACTTCTGGCTGGAAAAAACGATGGATCGATTCATAGATCAAAACTCCCGAAAGCGCCCATAAAGACGCAGCGCTGACCAGCGCTCCTAAGATTTCTGCCCGGTGGTAGCCGTAGCTCATGGTTGGTGTTGCGGGCCATCTAGCCATCCGCGCGACGATGATACCCAATAGAAGAGCTCCGACATCCGTGAAGAGATGCATTGCATCGGAGATCAGGGCCAAGCTATTGGCAATCCACCCTGCAACGACCTCAACAAACATGAAGACGACCGCTATCCAAAGGGAGCGGTGCATAGCATGATGATGGGTTTTGTCGTGACAATCGTGGGGCATGTATGGACTCCCTATTGCACTCTATAAGTATTTAATGATATTGATGACAAGAGAGGATTATGCAACGAATACTGTTTTTCCTGTTACTAGCTTTTGGTTCGTTAGCTCATGCTGAAGAAATTGCAGCTTCTGTAGAGTCAGACGCTTGCGGAAAAGAGATTCAGCTGATTGACAAGCAAGTGCAGAAGCTAGAAAAGCAAAAACAAACCCATCAAGATTTAGCCCGGCAATATCAGAAGTTAGGGGATGAGTGGCAGTATTCCACAGGCAATATCCAAGATGCTTATGGCAATTGGGGAAGAGCTGACCAAGAACGCCGTAAGGCAATTGAAATCCAACAACAGATCGATCAGCTCTTACAGCGCAAACAACGGATTATCCAATTCTATCCCGAGCTCTATCAGCCTTAGGTTCAGAATTAGATTCCTGAATCTGAGGCATTTCAAAGACATAAGTGCTCAACCCTAATTTCAGTAACTTCTCTCGGCAGAAGGGCAAAAGCTGGGTTAATTCGTCCAACAGCTCTTTATCTAGAACTTCCTCAAAGGCCTCTCTGTATTCACATAGATCCAAGCCAATCACAAAGGGTGCATAATATGACTCTGTCTGTTTACAGCGTGTCATCCAATCCTCAATCACTTGCCGGTTAGCAGAGCATTCTTCGGAGGTGAAGTTGAGTTTTTTGAGTTCTATTGAAAGAGGTCTGAGAAAAGAAAGACTCATAGACACTTCGTGTTGTAAATTTTCTTTCTGCTGAACAGCCATTTGTCTAAGTATATCCATTGCCTGCTTAGGAGGGGCTTCATCGACATATTTTTGCAACCCCAGGGTAGATAACCGTTTGCAGCAGATTTCGGAGAGCAATTGGAGTTTGCTTGTAGAAGAATCGACTGGTAGGCGCATGAGTAGCGATTTGCTGCGAAAAAAAGGATGTTGATATGTCAACTTCACTTCATTCAACCATTTTTCGACGGCTTCAGCGTTCTCAGAATTTTGTGTCAGCACCTGATCAAGTTCTTGAAAAAAAGAAATCAGTGGTTGAATTTGCAGTTCGAGCATCGTTCCACTTCCTGCAAAACCACCCTTTCCAAAGGCTTCCGCTTGTCCTTTCATCATTTCTGCAAACTGTGGGTTTTGGGCCATCTCAGCCATCATTGCCATAGGATCACCATTTCCAAGGGCTCCCATTTGTTGTGGGTTTGGGGTCATCATCTGAGACATCATTTTTTCAGGATCTTCATTAAAGGCTATAAAGTCTCTTTTCATCATTTCTTGAAACTGTGGATCTTGGGTCATCTTGGCTACCCCGTTTTTTACTGCGTCATTGTTGGACATCCCTTTTATCATGTTGATGCAGAGTTTATTCTCCCACGAAAAAGGAAATTCCGTTTCGTTGTATTGATCTAGACTATATTTTTTTAGCAATATGACACAGTTTTGATAGTTGTCTTTCCATTCAGCAATTAGCTTTGAATCAAGAAGATTCAGTAGGGAGGTTTCTTGTAAGAAGTAGCTTGCCGCAAAAAGATGGCAGTTACGATAGAAAGGGGTTTTGCTTTCTTGTTCCAACCAGGTGCTTGGATTGTCAGATTGAAGAAGAGATTTGAAACACAGATTAATCATCTCAATGGTTTTATTGATTTGCTGGACAGTCTTGGCCATTTCATCGGTAGAACCTGTCGTAAAGCTGCTCATCCAGTCTATAGCCCCCAGATCTGCTACAGCCCCCAGACTTGCCGCTGTAACTAATAATGTTTCCATATCAAGTAAGTTTTCAATAATAGCCACATGACAGTCGTTTGCATGGAGAACAGAGGATAAACTTGAAACTGCTGTAGATTGAACAAGGGATGAACTAGAAGATGCAAAACTCATGCTAAACTCATCGAGAGTTTCATCTAAAAGAGCATTCAAATCATCTTCAACGGAAGTATTGACACGAGAAGGGGATAAAGCCTGCACTATTACAGGTTGAGTTTGCTGTCGTTGCAGATCTTGCATTACATCGGCAGAATTTTTTTCTGGGCCTTGAAGATTGTTCCCATTGAGGACGTCTGTGACAGTTAAAGAACCGATGTTAGGGAGTTCAGAAGAGCGAGGCGAAGGCAGCGTCGGGGTAGAAATTTTTGTATCGAGTGTAGTTTGCGAAGTCATACTATTACCTTTAAGGTTAAATTTTAAGCCGTTTGGTTTTTTATCAAATTTTGTAGTTTAGAAATGTTTTCTAATTGATCCATTGCCGTATTCAAGGCTACAAGAGGCTGATCAGGGTTTTCATCGATGTATTCTTCTAGACCTTTTTTTCTTAATAAATCTAAACAAATGGAGTAAGTTTCAGAAAAAGGACGAAGTCTTTCAGTTGTGATATTTCGACCCATGAAATTTAACACGCTTGGTTGCGTGTAGAAGGGATAGGAGTAATTCTTTGCACTTTTTTGTCCCTCTATCCACTCTTTAGTCTCCGAAATCTCCATTGTGCTTTCGAGATTTTTTCTCAATGCATTGAAGAACCCAACATTGGGTTTGAAGTAATCTGAAAGCGTTTTATTAGCTTGGGCTTGGGTTGTTTTTAATAGCTCATCATCGCAGTCAGAATGAAGAAAGTTTAGGCATGATTGTCTCAGAGACAGGAATCTTTCCCAAAGAGCCTTATCAGCTCGATTGACAATTTTAGAGTTTTTTCCCAATTCCTGAGCTAAATAGAAAGGAAAAGGATACATAGGATCATTACGAGATTGAGCCACCCAAGGGTCTTGAGGCCCTTTTAATTGGAGTTCAGTCTCAAGCGTTTCCAAAGATTTAACTAAGGTAGTCAGGTATTTATCAAGAGATTGTTTTTTTGATTTTTCCGTTTGCTGGGCTTGATAAACCTCAATCAACTTGATAGAAAGATGAGGCATGAGCTGAGAATACTCGGAATTGGTCACCTCTCTGAGATATTCTTCGGAAAACTCTGCATTGGCGTCCAGAGCAAGGTAAGGGCCTTGAACAGAGCAAGGTAATTTCTTTAAGATTTTAGTTTGCTCAGAAACGGGACACTGAGAAAGGAATGCATGTGAAGAATCTCGATAGGCAGAAAGTGAAAGATACGAGAGCGCAAGATCAGTAGGTAAACTGTCGATGAATTTATTACGTTCTGTTTCGGTCATCTTTTGCATGAAGGCAAAAGCGGGTTCCATTAAATCAGGTGTTCGCTCAAATGAGTGGGTCGATAAGAGGATAGCAAGGGAGTAAGCTTGATCGATCTGGGGAGATCGGAAACTCATGTGACGCGCTGCCACCCCGATCGGTGTTAAAACAATCGCCACAAAGAAATTGCAAACAAAAGCAACGACTTTGAAAAGAGTCGCAACATAAGAAGAAGTCGGGGCTGCAGGTGTTATTTGAGGAACATAGCTGACCTTGCCTTTCAAGCTTTCGAATTGCTTTTGCCCAACAAGACGCTGCAGAGGTGCTAGGGCGAGATTAGTGATTGAGTTGAAAAACTGGGGTTGATCGAGGGTCAGTTGTGTTCTGAAAAAAACATCTAATCTTGTAATTGTCATAATAAGTCCGGCTAAGTTGCCAGAGATATTAACATGGAAAGTTTCTTAAGAACAATATTTTTTTAGATCAGCTTCAGTCAATCTTTTAATCTCGACATGTTTGATGCGGCTGGTTTGGCCACGCACGATTGTAATGGATGATTTAGGAAGATCAAATACTTCAGCAAGAAATTCAATCAGCTCTTCATTAGCCTCGCCTTTTTCAGGGATGGCGTGCAGCCGGACTTTTAAAACTTCATTTTCATAACCGACGAGTGCATTTTTATGAGCGCGGGGAATCACTTTGACAGTGATGATCATATTAGCCTTAGCAAAGAAAAGCCTTCGTCGCTCATGAGATATTCTTTTTAGGCAGGGCCATTAGGGTCAAGCGAGTGACTGAAACAAGGTTGTTTTGATCGTCGTGGATCTCGATCGACCAGACTTGGGTTTTTTTACCGATATGGTACGGCCGGGCCGTTGCTGTGAGAACTCCCGAAGTGACGGGCCGGATATGGTTGGTGTTGATGTCAAGGCCGACACAATACTCTGTTTTGGCATCGACGCAGTAATTTGCTGCTGCGCTGCCGACTGTCTCTGCTAAGCTGCAAGAGACTCCGCCATGCATGATGCCTATCGGCTGCATCAAGTAGGGGCCGAGTGGCATCTCTGCCTTTAAATAGTCGTCACCCACTTCTGTAAAGACGATCTTCAGATGCGAGACGAAGGTGTTTGCACATCTTTTTTGGAGATCTTCGATTGAGAGGGGAGTTTTCCAAATCATGTGAGTGCCTTGTCTTTTTTGCCTTTGTAGATATCTACGGGATATTTTTTAGCAGCTTTTTCAAGTTTACGTTTCCCCAGTTCAATCACGTCCATCCCTAAGATATCTGCGAGCTTGGCAAGAAAAATGAAAACATCGCCGATCTCATCCTGGACATGTTCTAAAGTTTTTGGGTCAAGCTGAGCACTTTCAGCTTCGGTTAAAAAACGGAAAATTTGCAAGAGTTCTCCGGCTTCAGAAGCAACGCCCATCGACAAATTTTTAGGGGAGTGGAATTGGTTCCACTCTCTTTCAGTGTAGAATGCGTTGAGCTTTTCTAAGAATTCTTTGAGTCTCATAAAGACATTTCAGCAGAAGCATTAGAAATTGTCGAGGTATTTACTGCCTTCGCGGATTGAGAGGTTACTCAGGCGCGACTGGTGGCTAGAGATGAATTTTTTCACAGCTTTAGGATTGGTTTTGGAATATTCCCTCAAGACCCAGCCGATGGCCTTGCGGATGAAAAAGTCCTTCTCATGCAGGGTCTTTTGGCAATAGCCAAAAAGTTTTTCTTCATCGGTATCTTCTTTCCAGCGGAGTTGATGTAATAGCGCAGCTCTACGGATCCAAAGATACGGATCTTCAATCCATTGATCCATTACACGACTTAGCTCAGGATATGTTTTCACAAGATGTCCGACGAGATTCGGTGCAATTGTATCGACTGTATCCCACCACGATTTATTCCGTATCATTGTCTCAAGCGTTGGTAGGATTTCAGGAGTCAGAATTTTACGATGTTTTTGAGCAAAACAAAGAGCCGTATATTGGAATTCTCGAGGTTCTTGCTTCCAAAGTTTTAAGAGGATATTTTCCAAGTTGGCAAGATTTTGAACTTTAGTTTTCTTAAAAATCTCTTTTTCGAGGATTTCCCTGTGAGGTTTTGTAAGGCCCAAAAAAGGGAATAAATTTCTCATATAAGCCGATTGCTTCAAGGCGATTTCAGGGTTTGCTGCGGCTATAAATTGCTTTTCAAGATCTTTGATCATCTAGGCATTATAAAGCAGGGCAAAGAAAAATCAAAGATTGCAATTTCAAGTAAAAAGTTTAAGAATGTCTCTTTAGAACCTTCTGATTTTAAGAGGGAATAAAAAAGGCCTCTTCCCGTTAGGAAAGAGGCCTTGTGGATTAACAGAGGGTATTATTCGCCAGTCATTATTTTACTTCGTAAAAAGTCTTGGCGGGTATAAATGGCTGGAAACCTTTTAGTAGGACGTGGTTTGACTTCCGCATCAAGATTATCCAAGAATGTTGCTGAGTATTTTGGTTTATCTTTAATGACAGTTCTTTGAGGTTTTTGTTTGGTTTCAACTAGGGGTTGTTCCTCTGATGGGGAGTCTTTACCGTATCCAAACAGCGATGAAAGAGTTGAATATCCCGGTATTTGCTCAAGAAGCTTTCCAGGTAGTTCTGAGGCTTTATCATAGCCTGCTTTCACGCCTTCTTCCAGCTTTTGGATCATTTTATTAACAACTTGGAGAATAACCAATACGCTTATTGTAGTTACAACGACGGTGCTCACAATTGGAAGCGAAATCGTAATGAGTGCAGATGCCACGGGAACAACTGCGTTCAATGTGATGTATAATCCAGCTTTCAGAGCAAATCCAACGACGGTCATTCCAGGCTGCAAAAATGCGATCAGGTTAGTGGCAACGATTTGCGAGGCAGTCAGAGCACCGACTTTTAAAGCCCAAGTTCCAAAGGCAGCTGCAGCTGCAGTAGAACAGACAACCAGACCTCCGATTTGGAGATTTTCAGTTGTGAAAACTCTATCGTAGAGGCTAGGACCTTTAACAGTTTTATTAAAAGTTTTTCTGACTTTTCTAGCGCTTTTATCTGCGATTGAAGATGAAGTAACAGTATCTAAAACAGATGTTCGGTTGCTTTTCAAAGTTGCAGGGGAAGTGGTTTTCGCATCATTTTTAGGCAGGTTTATTTCAATACTTTTTTTACGTATCTTGCTGCCCCTGCCGGTATTGTGTCCAAAGAGTATTTTACTGCTATTGGGTGCGATCTTAAGAGCCATGATTGTTTTGTTCCTTTTTGTTTTCTAATTTGTTGTGTTTGTGCACCTATTATACATGCTATATTTAGATTTATTCAATAAATTGAACTATAATACTAATATTAAAGTAATTTGTAATTTAAAATTGTTTAAACAAAATTAAATTTATATAAAACAGGGTTGTAGTTTTGCCGTTTTAATGGAAAATAGAATGAATTAAAAGTTTAATTGCTGAAGTCTAGATGTGTCGAAAAGCAGTTTCTTAAGTAGCTTATAATAAGCAAGTTGGGTTAGTGGTGGTGACCGCCGCCTCCGTGATGACCTCCACCTCCGTGATGACCTCCGTCATGGTGGCCTCCGCCTCCATGATGGCCGTCGTGGTGACCGTCATGATGGCCGTGGCCGTGGTGGTGGTGTCCATAGTGATTATGGTGGTACCAATCGTTGTAATCCCATTCATTGTCGAACCAAATTCCGTAGTAGAGTCCAGGGCCTATCCAAATGATTGGTCCTCCATCGTCGTCATACCCATCATCTCCGGCTTCGACTTCAACGCCAATGCCTACCTGGGAAATTTCCTTTGGGGTAGCGGATTCGTCGCTGAAACATGTTGAATAAGAGCCGATTAATAGAATTCCTAGGATGAGTGGATTTTTCATAAAGCTTCCTGCCATTAAAAACTTAGTTCAATTAATTTGTAATTATCACATTGCCGATTTCATGTCTTCTCCGAACCGCTTTTTCATTTCATAAGAAACTCAAGTTCGATTAGAGTGTCTCGAAATATTATGTTAAAAAAATGGATCGTCCTTTTATTGTTTTCCGGGACGCTTTCTGCCCAGATGCAGAACCACTATGTCTTGGGAACCTATGGGATGAACTCGGCGGTCAAACCTCAGCAGGGCGGGACCTATTCCAATGTCTATACATATTATAAAGCCGAGCATCTCAACGACAGAAGCGGTCATAAGGTTCCATTGAAGGGGGATAAAAAAGAGCTCGATGTCCAGTACCTTCAAAATATCTTCGGATATTATTCATCGGCCAAGCTTTTAGGGGCTTCCTATGGCCTTCAGATCAATGTGCCGTGCGCGAACTTCTCTTTGGACCAAGCTGAATTCCATCGAACTTTTGAGGGAGCTGGAAAGAAGCTGAAGCTGGGAGATATCTATTTCGAACCTGTAAATTTTCGGTGGAATTGGAGCAGGCTCTATTTTTTCATCGCCTATGGCGCTTATGCCCCTACGGGAAAATATGAGACAAATTCGATAAAAAATACTGGTTTAGGCAATTGGGGCCAGCTTTTTACGTTGGCCTCGACGTTGTTTTTCGATCAAGGAAAAACAGTCTCTGCGTCGGCCTATGCCACCTATGAAATTCATGAGAAAAAACGGGGGTCGGACTTCAGGCCAGGAGATAACTTCTGCTTAGATTGGGCGGTGGGAAAAACCTTCGATCGAGTGTTGACAATCGGAGTTGCCGGCTACTATGAAAGGCAGTGGAAAGTCGATAAAGGCAGCGATGTGCCAAGCGCTGCAAAAAATGTGCGGGACAAAGTTGTTGCCATTGGCCCTGAGCTTGATATTTTCATTCCACAAATGAACGGCCATTTTACCGGACGTTACGAGTTTGAGGTTCAGGCGCTTTCAAGGACACAAGGCAGAAGGATCACCGTTCTTGCGCTTTTTGCTTATTAAGAGTATCAGAGGCTCAAGGAGATCTCATGAGTCGTCTTATTCCGTTTTTTTTTCTTTTTATATCTATTCTTAAAGTTGTCGAAGGCTGCACCGCTTTTCAACTCAAGGCTCAAGACGGCTCTTTCCTCTATTGTCGTACAATGGAATTTGGCTACAAATTAAATTCGGATATTTTGGTTGTTCCTCAAGGGATGGACTACACAGGAAGCGCGCTCGGTCAGCCGGGACTGAAATGGAAGACAAAGTATGGCTTTGTCGGGATGAACCAGACGTTAGAGCCAACGCTAGTTTCGGATGGAATGAATGAAAAAGGGTTAGTGGTCGGAGCTCTCTATCTTCCGACATTTGCGCAGTTTGAAAAGCTAGATAGTCAAAAGACTAACCGGACATTGGGATCTTGGGAGCTTTCGGCTTTTTTGCTAGGGACTTGCTCAACTATTGAAGAAGTCAAAGCTGTCCTTCCTACCGTGGTTGTTGCTCAGCAGCCGCTTCCTGGAATGAAGGGTTTTATCTTGCCGATCCATTACTACATTTCAGATCAAACCGGAGCTGCGATGGTGGTAGAGTACGTTAACGGCCAGCGGCATGTCTATGACGATCCAATGGGAGTGTTAACAAATTCTCCGCCGTTTGATTGGCATCTCAATAACCTTGCGAACTACGTCAATTTGGCTCCAGTCAATGAAGCACCGGTGAAATTTGCAGAGTGGACAGTTCCTAATATCGGTCAGGGGAGTGGACTCCTTGGTCTTCCTGGAGATTATACTTCTCCATCGAGGTTTGTCCGTGCTACTCTTTTTTCTCAATGGGCAACAACGCAAAAAACAGCACTAGAAGCTGTAAACCTGGGTTTCCATCTTCTGAATGGTTTTGATATTCCAGATGGGCTTGTCCAAAGCCGGCCAGATAGCAAGAATGTCAGCCGCACCGAAACAACAGAATGGGTCGTTGTGCATGACAAGACGAATCTCAAGACCTATTTTAGGGGATATAAGAGCTTACGGATCCAGATGATCGATTTGAAAAAAATCAACTTTAAAAAAGGGGGATTTAAGCATCTCTCAATCAGGCAGCAGTTCTCACCAGATGACGTAACTTCTCAACTAAAATCCATGAAGTAACACAGGTTTTGTCACTTGAACCTTGCTTTCAAATTGTGTTAAGGTTTTCCTTTATTTTTCATGTCATAGACAAAAACACGTGAGGTTTTATGAATCTTATGGTGGCATCTTCTCAGCAACGGCCTGGGTATTTAGCATCTATAAAACCGGATTGGGAAAACCGTGATCGAATGTGCACAATAGAGTCGATAGAATTGGAAGAGCTTGTAGCAGACTGCGTGTCGAGATCTTTGTGGAACACTCCTGAATTTCATAACATTTTTGGTGGCGAAAATATCAGCAAATATTCGAAGAATATGGAAAAGCTCATTCGAAAAGCGGTGATAGCATTAAATGCGTGTTCGGCTTTTCCCTGTGTTAGCAAAGCCTTTCTCAAGGTCTGGCCAAAAGCTCTAGCAGGTGGAGATATATTATTAAATTGTTATAGAGAAAAATTCGAATTCTTGGATGCTCAAAAATTTAGCATCCTGCGCGGAGTGTTGAATGAACCTAGGATCTCTAGTCCAGATAGTTGGCCTCCACGATGGCAGCTCATTAGTTTAATAAGAAATAAGTCGACCTTAGATGTCCTGAGAATAGCTATTGAGATCGACAAGGTGGATGAGCGCTATAGGGGCAGTGTGCGGCCTACTTTTATCGGGATTGTGATAATGTTGTTTTTCATCTCAGCAGGATCCTTTGCTTCTCGCTTCTTGATTCAAAGTGAATGTCCTCAAAACAATGGCACCTCTACTCGTCATTCAACAAACCCTGTCATAGGATACATTTGCAATCACACGAACACATTTGAAGAGGCGACGTTGGGAATAGGAGGTCTCTTTTTGATATTCGGTGTATTTACCCTCTTTTTAATGGGGTCTCTGGGGGTAAAGATCTTTGAATGTTGTCATAGAAGAGTGTTACATCCCAAGAGTTATGAGAGAGTTGTCGCCAAGAGACAACGATTGCTGTCGTTTGGCCGCAACAATGAGGTTGATACTTCAATGATCGGATCCACCTGGAACGTATCGTCAGACTCTTCTCAAGTTTTTTCCTACGACTTCGAAAGAATGAACGAAAATCTGAGCACGGATGATGAACCTTTTATCCAAGGGAATCTGGTGATAAATGAATATGGCTAGCTTTGACGAGGTCTAATGGCATTACTCTTAGGATTTGCCTTTTTAGCAGGAATTTTTACCGTTTTATCTCCCTGTAATTTTATCCGCTGGAACAGTGCAGGGGAAGCTCCGTCCTCTGGGAATTATCAACGGATCACTTAGTGTTTCTTTCTTCCGATGAAGATCAGCCCGGCGCCAAGGAGCACAAGAGCAACGCCTGTATATAGGCCGACTTGCACTGGCGTATCATACGCGCTTGCCCTAGCTTCCATGTCGTTGCTCATCATTTTACCGACGTAGTTTCCCGACATCTGGTTCGACATGTTTTTGACTTGGCTTTTTGCTTTAGAGATGACGTTCATTGAATGAACAGCATAAATAATCATAGCGATCCCCGCTAAAGAGGCCATTGAACCTACAATCTGCTTATAACCCATAGTTTCTCCGTTTAGTTCATATCTAATAAACGAAGAATAGTTTGTAAATGATTTTAAAAAGATGTTTCTGGTAAGGATTAATTTATGATCCTAGGGGATGGCTTTTGTCCTCGTTGGGAAATAAAAGGAGAGAGCAATGCTCGGTACGATTTTAATTATTTTATTGATTTTGCTGTTGATCGGAGCGCTTCCACGCTGGCCATACAGTTTGGGTTGGGGCTATGCGCCTTCAAGTGTTTTGACTTTAGTATTAGTCATTATCATCATTCTATTACTGCTAGGCAGGATATAACAGCAGAAGCATAGGCCTTTAAGCCTATGCTTCGCTTTTGGTTATTTCAGCTTGTTTGCGATAACTTCTTCAACCGAGACTTTCTGTTCTTGGGCCACTTGTCCCAGGTACTGGGGCAGTTCAAGTCCCGCCATCTCAGCGATGTCATGCAGGGCCGGGAGCGACTTCACAAACTGGCTGATGAAGTTCGAAGTGGAAGATCCTTTGCCGTCTTCATTCGTTCCGCTGTCCCAGACAGTGATCTTGTCGATCTTGATGTTCTTAATTGCTTCAGCCTGGATTTTGACAATCTCTTCGAGTTTTTCGATGATGAGCATGGTAGAGGCGCTTTTGGCGTCGTCTCCGCACGCTTGCACGAGCTGCTTGTAACCTTTGGCTTTGGCGTCGAGCATTTTCAAGAGGCCTTCCGCTTCGGCTTGCCGTATTGTGAGGATCGCTTCGGCTTCACCTTTGGCGATCAGGACTTTGCTGAGAGCTTCTGCTTCGGCATCGATCTGGATTTTTCTTTTTCTGATCTCTTGGGGCACGATTTGCTCGGCTTCTAAGAGCTGGGTCTGAGCTAAAGCACGGGCCCTTTGGATTTCCGTTTCAGCATTTTGCTTAGCAACTTGGCTGCGTTGAGACGCTTCAGCTTCTTTTTCAGCCAGCGTTGCATTGGTCAAAGCGATATGGGCCTTAGAGTCGTTTTCTCCTTTAACGGCTTCAGCATTATAGGAAGCAACAGAGACGCGTCGGTCTCTTTCGGCTAAAGATCTACCGATTTCTCCTTGTTTCTCTTGATCGGCAACATCGACTTTAGCTTGGTTAACAGCTGTTGCTGAAGCTTTTTTACCTATACTCTCGATGTATTCTGACTCATCCGTGATATCGGTGATATTGACGTTGATCAGGGTCAGACCGATCTTATGGAGCTCAGGCTCGATGTTATTCTTGATCGATTCTAAGAACCGTTCACGGTCTTGGTTGATCTCTTCAATTCTAAGCGATGCGACAGTCAGCCTGAGTTGTCCGATGATGATCTCAGTGGCCATCGACTCGATGCCTTTGCTGTCGAGCTCAAGCAATCGAACCGCAGCGTTAGTCATGACATCTGGAGTCAATCCTACAGCCACTGTAAACGTGCTAGGAACGTTAACGCGGATGTTTTGCTGGGACAGGGCGCCTTTGAGCGGGATGTGGATCGTACGGGGTGTTAAATCCAAAAATGCGCAGCCTTGGATTAGAGGCCATACAAAAGTGCCTCCGCCGTGGTAGCATTGGACGGCTTTATTATCGCCAGTGCGTCCATAGACGGCCAAAATTTTATTCGAAGGGCATCTGCGGTAGAGCTTCGCTAAGAAAAAGAGGGTCGAGAAGATGAAGAGGAGAAATCCTGTTACTGTTGTGCTCAAAAATTCCATAGTTTACCTACTTGATGGGGACGACAATTAAAATTTTGTCGTCCATTTTTTTTACAATCTGAACTTGTGTGAACGAAGAAATCTCTTCGTGAGTCATGGCCATGGCATCGATCTCATGGGTATGGTTATTGAGAGACATCGAAATCTTGCCGAGGCCGTTTTTAGGTATGCGCTGATAGACATAGGCTTCTTTGCCGATGGCATCATCAATTCTGAAGACAGCTCCAGGGCTGCGAAGTTTTTTTGCCATTTTAAAGATGAAGGCAGTGACCACCACTGCAATCAAGCCTCCTACGCATGCGCAAGCCGCAGAGGCGGTGTTGGTCATTACAAATTCTTTTTTGCAGGTCAGCCCGACCCAGCCAAAGAACATGAGAAAGCCTGTTAAGGTCTGCTTCGTGAGCCATTTGAAGTTTTGCACATCGAAATGACCATGATCATCGGCTCCGTCATGGCCGATGCCAAAAAGAGTCAGGACGAATTGAATAATGAACATCCCTGAGCCAGCTAAGGCGCAGAACCAATAAAAAGTGTCTTTGGATAGGTTGGTTTGCAAGAAGGTGATGAAGTCTGTCATAGAATACCCAAATATTGCGTTGATTTTCGCTCTTCTCTATAGAAAGAAGCAACAAATTTCCATTTTTGGTTTTTTGGGTTTTAGTAAAGTATTTTTATCAAATTACTTTTATGATTGTATAAACTTATTAAGTTTTTGTTAAGTTGTTGTTTGTTTATGATAAAACTGACATGTCAATTGTAAATTTTCCAAATTCAACTTCACGTTATAACAATCGTCAAATCGCTAAGAGTGACGATACGGCTTTCAACACAAGCTCTGAGAAAGGAGTGTTGAAAAGGACTTCAGCACAGGTGGGAAGATTATCGTTTGATAGAGATTTTAAAAGGCCGCTAAAGCAGATCAAGTTTGAAATCAACGTCAATCCCGCAGATGAAGTTATAGTCATCACCAACCAATATAACAATTGTCAAATCGTTAAGAGTGAAGATACGGCTTTCGACACAAGCTCTAAGGAAAGAGTGTTGAAAAGGACTTCATCACAGGTGAGAAGATTATCGTGGGACGGAGATTGTAAAAGGCCGCCAAAGCAGATCAAGTGTGAAATCAACGTCAAGCCCGCAGATGAAATTATAGTCATCACCAACCAATGGCTAACGGACAAGTTTAAGAGAGTCGACATTTTAGGTCGTTGTTTGTGCGATCAGTCCAGCATGGTATTTGGTGTTGAGAGTTTTAAGACAGGAGAGAAAAGCGTTATTAAAATCACCGATGTTTTCCCTCCTTTTGAAGTCCTTTCAAAGATTAAAGCCATTTGGGAGAAGGAAGAGTCAATCCATTTAACGGAGACGGTTCTTTTAGGAAAAATACAAGTTCGTTCCGGAGCTTATCTGCAAAGTGAGTATACTGGCGGAGGATTTGTGGTTCCGCCTCGATCAACACAAAAGAAAGAGCGTTGGGCCTATGTTTACTCGATGCCTCTGAAAGCAGGGGATCTTAAAGCACTAAAAGAAAAAGGTCTTTCAGTTACCGAAGAAGCAACCATTGAAGTGGTGCGTGTTGCTACAGAGGCCTTTTTATATTGCCAAGGAATCGAGCCGTTTGACTTGAAAGATATTAATATCCTTACAAAGCCGCTGACAGTTGAAGATTTTTTCCGAGGAAAACAGATCTTGGATTACGATTATTTGAAGTACACCATTGAATCAGAAAGTTATTATCTACCTGTCGGCAAACACCTCATAACTCTGTGCGATTATGACCAGTGGAGACCGACTCAAATAAAGCAAAATTTTACCGGTGTTCTGGAACAAGGTCTCAAACGTGCCCCTCATCTTTTAGCGGAAATCGAGAAATTTAAAATTATTCCTGCACAGCACTGCAAAATTCTTCCCATGAATTAGCAGTCGGTGGACCGAATACTCCCCAGGCACTTGTCCATTTCAAGAAAAGAAAAAGCAAGTGTTGGAATAACATCTTTTGTAGCTATTCAGGTTCCTGAATAGCTACATTTTTTTTTAGACAAAGCAAAGTGCTTTGTGTAAAGTGGAAAAGATGAATAAAAAATATAAGATCATTTTTTCAGCTCTGCTCATCATCGCTGTCAGTGCCTTAAGTCTTCTGGTTCTGGACACAAGTAAGCTCGATATTTTAAATCCGAAAGGCCAAGTCGCCCAGAAAGAGTACGATCTGATTGTTTTCTGTACCTGGATGATGCTGATCGTGGTGGTTCCGGTTCTCCTCATGACGGTTGTCTTTGCTTGGAAGTATCGGTCGGATAACACCAAAGCAAAATATAAGCCTGAAGAACATCAAAACCATTTAGGCGAAATCATTTGGTGGGGCGTTCCCTTTATCATCATCATTATTTTAGGAATCGTTACCTGGAAAGGATGTATTGAGCTGGATCCTTTTAGGCCTTTGACCTCAAATACAAAGCCTTTGAAAATCCAAGTGGTCGCTCTCCAGTGGAAGTGGCTGTTCATCTATCCCGAGCAGGGGATTGCAACTGTGAATTTTGTGCAATTTCCTGAGCAGACACCGATTAATTTTGAGATCACAGCAGATGCTCCGATGAATTCATTCTGGATTCCTCAGCTGGGGGGACAGATTTATGCGATGCCGGGGATGATTGCAAAACTTCATTTAATTGCTGATTCAGAGGGGAGTTATCGGGGATCGTCCGCCAATCTGAGCGGAAAAGGATTCTCTGGCATGAAGTTTATCGCTCAGTCGAGCACTGATGCGGACTTTAATGACTGGGTAGACTCTGTTAGAGAGTCCAGCCCTATCGACTACGCTGAGGTCTCTGAGCCTAGTGAATATGCCCCCGCAGCTTTCTATTCTTTGTCAGATGATGATTTGTTCAATCAAATCGTAATGAAGTATATGGTGCCCAGTGAACATCAAAAATAACTCTCTTAAGGTACATTAATGTTTGGAAGACTGCATGATGTTTATACACATGATTTCATTGAATATGCCGCAGGGTATTCGATGCTCATCGGCGCTCTTTTACTGATTGGCTATTTAACCTACAAACGAAAATGGAAATGGCTTTGGAAAGAATATATCACATCGCTGGATCCGAAAAAAATCGGGATGATGTATCTCGTTGTTGCGGCTTTATCTCTGGTTAAAGGTCTTTTCGATGCAGTGATGATGCGAGCGCAGCAAGTACTCTCTGTAGGTGAGTCGCACGGCTATATTTCTTCAGACCACTTCCAGCAGCTCTTTACGGCCCATGGAACGACGATGATCTTCTTTGTCGGCATGGGGATTATCTTTGCATTGATGAATTTAGTCGTGCCCCTCCAAATTGGAGCGCGGGATGTGGCCTTTCCATTCCTCAATGCCATCAGTTTCTATTTGTATGCTGTAGGAGCAGGACTGTTGGTTCTATCGTTAATCATAGGGGAGTTTTCAGGAGCTGGATGGGTCTCGTATCCGCCGCTATCTGGTCTTGCCTACAACCCCGGTGTCGGAGTCGATTATTGGATCTGGAGCGTGCAGATCGCAGGGATCTGAAGTTTGCTCTCAGGACTGAACTTCTTTGTGACGATTGTGAAAATGCGATGTCCTGGCATGACACTCATGAGAATGCCGATCTTTATTTGGAGTGTTTTAGGAACGTTAATCCTCATTTTATTTGCTTTTCCTATTCTAACGGCAACGGTCGGAATGCTCACTTTAGACCGGTATCTCGGAATGCATTTTTTCACCCCGGACTTTGGGGGAAATCCGATGATGTACATCAACCTAATTTGGGCATGGGGGCATCCAGAAGTTTATATTCTTGTCCTGCCGGCTTTTGGAGTCTTTTCTGAAATTGTAGCTGTATTTTCTCAAAAACGGCTCTTTGGATATGTCTCGATGGTTTGGGCACTAGCTGCAATTACGTTTCTCTCTTTCGTCGTCTGGCTACATCACTTCTTCACAATGGGGGCCAGTGCCAATGCCAACGCCTTCTTTGGGGTCATGACGATGTTGATCGCAGTTCCCACGGGTGTAAAACTCTTTAACTGGCTCTTTACGATGCATCGAGGGCGCGTTTTATTTACGACGCCCATGCTTTGGTTTTTGGGCTTTGTGTTTATTTTTGTCGTTGGCGGGATGTCAGGTGTTTTAATGTCTGCAGCTCCAGCTGACTTTCAAGTCCATAACAGTCTGTTTCTGATCGCCCATTTCCATTCAACGATCATCGGCGGTGTCGTTTTTGCCTTTTTCTGCGGATTCACCTATTGGTTTCCCAAGATCTTCGGTTATAAACTCAATGAAAGACTCGGCAGGTATGCCTTTTGGTGCTGGATGATCGGTTTCTTAGGAGCCTTTATGCCGCTTTATTTCCTGGGTCTGATGGGAGCGACAAGACGTTTAGACCACTATGATGCTTCGACGGGGTGGCAGCCTCTATTTATCGTAGCTGCAGCTGGCGTCACACTGATTTCAATCGGTGTTTTCTTCCAGGTCTTACAATTGGTGGTGAGCTACAAGCAGCGGAAAGCAAATCTCGATACAACAGGCGATCCTTGGAATGGCAGAACGCTCGAATGGGCCCTTCCTTCTCCGCCCCAAGAGTACAATTTTGCGATCATTCCGCATGTGCATGAACGTGATGCTTTTTGGTCTATGAAGCACGAAAGGATCAAACATAAACCTCATTACGAAGACATCCTGGTGCCTAAAAATACCCCTCTTGCTGCCATGATCGGAGGATTTGCCTTTCTGATGGGTTTTTGTCTCATCTGGCATATCATGTGGCTTGCTGGTTTAAGCCTCGCAGGGATTATTATCTGCATGGTCGTCCGTCTTGCTGAAAAACATACCGAACATCTTATCTCTGCTAAAGAAGTTGAGAAACTTGAGGGGTCGACATGACAGAACATAGTGCCGTTCATGCAAAGCATCTCGAGGAGACCTACTCGAAGACCGTGTTTGGATTTTGGTCGTACCTCATGACCGACTGCATTTTATTCGCGACGCTTTTTGCAACTTATCTCGTTTTGCATAAAAATACATTTGGCGGCCCTGGCGCAAAAGAACTCTTCAGCATGCCGTTTGCTCTGACCGAAACTTTAATTCTTTTGACCAGCAGTTTCACCTGCACGCTCTCTAAGCTCGCTGCTTACCGAGGTGACAAGAACAAGGTTATCGGTTGGTTTGCTGTGACTTTTCTCTTGGGACTGGCTTTTATCGCCATGGAGCTCAATGAGTTTTCTCATCTGATCCATGAAGGAAATAGCTGGAGAAGAAGCGGTTTTTTAACAGGGTTTTTTACCCTTGTTGCTACCCATGGACTTCATATTTCCACCGGACTCTTATGGATGATCTTTTTGATCATTCCTGTCTGCCGCCACGGACTGACGCCCGTTTCTCTTAAACGACTGACCTGCCTGCGGATGTTCTGGCATTTCTTGGACATAGTTTGGATCTTTATTTTTACCATTGTCTACCTGATGGGAGCTCTATGAGAAAATTGTTGATCCGATCAGAAGAGAAGGGGACAGCCAAGTTCTACCTTTTGGGATTTATTCTCTGTGTTGTTTTAACTTTGTCGGCCTATTTCTTAGTCGTTGAAAAGCTTCTCACGGGAATGAACTTGATCGTTGCGATCCTCGGACTCGGAGTTATCCAAATGGCCGTACAGCTTCTTTTCTTTATGCACTTAGGCGGAGAATATGCCGATGGAAAGGCGAAGCATCACTGGAACTTCCTCGTCTTTTTCTTCATGATCATGGTCCTTGTCGTTATCGTCTTTGGTTCGCTTTGGATCATGTACACTTTAAATTATCGCGAGATGCCCTCGATGAATATGTCACAACCGATGGAGCAAAATGGCTAGTACTGTAAATCAAAAAACTTTAGCCTTATTTTTGCGTCAAAGCCCGTATAATCGGCGATCGCAAGTTGGTCCATATTATTGCAATATTGGGCCAATTGGGGGGGGGGGGTGGTGGGGGGGTTTGCGGGTAAAAAAATGGGTTAATTTTTTTT
>CAZFXE010000004.1:0-8541 GCA_964522945.1 uncultured bacterium | reverse complement strand
TATATTACTTTAAATCAAAAAATTTTCGCTTTATTTTTGCTTAAAAGCCCTTATAATGGGCTATCGAATGTTGGTCAATATTATTGCAATATGGACCAACTTGCGATCGTCGATTCTACGGAGCTTTCACGCTAAAAATAAGGCTTAAATTTTATGATTTACAGTACTAGAGCTCATATTGTCCTCACAAAGCCTGGAATCATCCTCGGCAATGTCATTACGACTGCTGCGGGATTTGCACTTGCTTCCCGAGGAAATATCAACTACTGGCTTTTTCTCATGACACTCATCGGGCTCTGTTTTGTCATTGCCTCGTCTTGTGTTTTTAATAACGTGATCGACCGTCATGTCGATGCCAAGATGGCCCGGACTAAAAGCCGTGGCCTTGTCACGGGAGAAGTATCATGCAAAAGTGCGATCATCTTTGGAGTTATTCTCGGGCTTTTCGGAGCCTGGATGCTCTATTCCTATACTAATCCCTTAACGCTCTTTATTGCCCTTGCAGGCTTTTTTATCTACGTCGTCCCGTACAGCTTTGGGAAATATCGCACCAGTTATGGAACTCTTATCGGAAGCGTTGCCGGAGCTGCACCTCCAGTTGTCGGCTACTGTGCCGTGACTAATAGCTTTGATCTCGGAGCCTTTCTTCTTTTTCTGATCGTTGCTCTCTGGCAAATGCCCCATTTTTATGCGATTGCGATCTACCGGTTCAATGACTATAACCGCGCAGGCGTTCCAGTTCTTCCTGTCAAACAGGGGATGCGCGTCACGAAGATCCACATGGTCGGTTATACGATTGCCTTCATCTTCGCAGCACTCTCACTGACTGCCCTGGGCTTCACAGGATACGTCTATTTTGCAACAGCAGCGATTCTTGGACTGATTTGGCTTTGGCAGTGCTTGAAGGGCTTTAAATGCAAGAATGATGCCGTTTGGGCACGCAAAGTCTTTATCTTCTCCCTTGTGGTCATCACAGGGCTTTGCATCACGATGGCAATCGATGTGATTTAAGTTCTGCAGACACAGGTCTGATGACAGCCGCAGTGCACTTCCACAACTTTACAGTTAGGCTCGCAGACACAGTCTTTGTCTGGGCACTTTGAGCAAGAACAAGAGGCCATGCTGGCCAGAAGAATCAGAGAGCAAATGATTTTTTTCATATACCCAACGATAAAAGAATTTACACATTAATGGAAAGGCAGAATTTATCCGTGTTCTTCTTGGAAAGTCCGTTTCCATAAATCGATGTCGTTTGAGGTAGAGCAGTAATGTTTGTAGAAGGAACGTTCAAGTTCAGCTTCAATTTCTTCAACACTCGGTAGCGTGCCTTTTAAAGTGGCAGGAAGGGCTTTAGCAATCTGAGTTTCAAAATTTGCAACAGAGATTGGAGAGGAGTTATTGCGTAGAGCATACTCAACGACCAGATGGTCTTTGCCTTTGCAGAGCAGAAGACCAATGGTCGGGTTATCTCCTGGCTGACGCAATTTGTCATCTATTGCTGCAAGATAGAAGTTAACTTGACCTGCGAAGTCCGGTTTAAATTTGACCGCTTTGAGTTCAATCAAAAAATAGCATCGAAGTTTGATATGGTAGAATAGAAGATCGAGGTAGAAATCTTCATTGCCAACGCGCAGAGGAACTTGCCTTCCTACAAAAGCAAATCCACTTCCGAGCTCAAGGAGAAATTTTTGAAGATGCTCTATGAGGCCATCTTCGATTTCTTTTTCACGTGCTTTATGAATCACTGTCATAAAATCAAAACAGTATGGGTCTTTTACAATTTGTTCAGCCAAGTCGGAATAGGGAGCAGGAAGGGACCTTTGAAAATTATTCAGCGCCTTTCCCTGCCTATGGTAAAGGCTTGTCTCAATCCACATTTCCAAAACTGAACGGCTGCATCCCTGTTCAACTGCCTTGCATGCATACCATTCTCTTTCTTCTAAATTTTTGACTTTTTCCATCAAAATAACATTGTGCCACCAAGGGATATTTAAGCAAAAATCTGGAGGGGTTTCTAATTGTCGCGCAGCTTGCGCGACAATTGCATAAGTTTGATAAAATGCTTTCATCCTAAAGACGTTAGATCGAGAAAATCCCTTTAGTCCTGGGAATCCTGACTGGATGTCTTTGCAGAGTTTTTCGATTACCTGACTGCCCCAACGTTCAGTCTCTTGCCTTTTAACAATTTCAGAACCAATCCACCAATGCAGTTTGATGAGCTCTTGGTTTACTGACATCGCAGCTTTGATCTGCGTTTCTCTAATACGGTTTTTGATGTCTTCCAGAAGCATTGGATAACTTTCAGGAAGAATGCTAGGGAGTGCAGTTTGCGGGTTCATAGGGTCACGAGGTAAATATTTTGCATCATTTTAACATAAAGCATGTTGATAAACAAATATTTAATGGCAGCCTAAAACAAGCGAGACTCGGCGGATCGTCTCAGAATCAATGAGGGGGACATCTTTTGACTGAACACGGTGCAGCCAATCCCATCGCGAGGGTCCGCTGAGTAGAAATAAAGATCCGGGGATTAACGTCTCTCTATAAGCAACAGGGCTTTCCATCGTGGGTTTCATTTCGACATCAGCTTCGGAAAGAAGAGTGAAAATCGCGGTGATATCGCCATTGGAGGGGATGTCTTTATGGAAATCGAATCCCGGGATTTGATTCAGTTTGTGAAGGGGAGGTTTGTAGGTGTTGAGAGTGAGATTCCAGTCTAGTGGTTTGTTTTCTTTTTTTTGGGCTTGGAGCTCTTTAACCACATCAATTTGTTCCATGGGAATTATCAGCGCGTCTTTGACAAATTGCGGGATGTTTTGGATCCCGATGAAATAGGTCAGAGTGTGTCCCTCTTCTCCATATTTGAAAAAGTGCTGCAAATTGAGCATTTGACCATTCGTTTCAACGGTGACTCGATGGTAATATTCATCTGTTTTTAGGTTGTGTTGCCTGGATAAATAAGTTCTAGCTTTGGTCCCGGGAGTGTTTTGAGCGATCTGCTCAATTTGCCTGTGCAATAGCAGCGACTGGGACAGCAGCGGCCCTTGTGCCTGGGGATCTAAAAACTTTGGAATAAAACGGAGGCCAGAGGGAGCCTCAGGCTTGTTGAATTTGACGGAAGAGCAGAATGTTCTGAGGCTTAATTTGATTGCCATAGTCAACCTCCAAAATGATGGAGCAATCATACAGAATGAAAATTATAATGACGATATTTCTATTGAAAATCAATTGTCCAGCAGGCTGCTGGACTTTTTACTCTTTGGCTTTTTTAATGAGCAGCCACTGATTTTTGCCGAATTTTTTTAACCGGACAAGACTGAACGTGCCTTTGAGTTTTTTTCCTTTAAGAGAGAAATGAAAAGCTCCCTTCTTGAGTCCCTTGAGGATTGATTTTTCTGATTCTTCGGCATCTTTTTCATCGACACCATAGGTCCCATGGTCCCAGATTTTGACTTTGCCTGCGCCATAACCCGAAGGAATGGTCCCTTCAAAATCCTTATAATCGTAAGGATGGTCTTCGACCATGATCGCTAAACGTTTAATCTTTGGATCCATGGACGGTTTTTTAGGGATAGCCCAGCTTTTTAAGACGCCTTCGGCTTCAAGGCGTAAGTCGTAATGCAAGTGGGTCGCATGATGCTCTTGCACGACGAAAATGAGCTTTTTGGCTCTTTTTTTTCTGACTTTCGCAGCAGGTTCTTTCGAAAACTTAAGATTTCTTTTGGATTTGTATTTAAGAAGACTCATCGTTTATTCCTAAAAATTCGTACCGAGCTCGAGCATGACTTGATGCGATTGGTACTTAGAACCGAATTCTCCTTGGTATCTGAGGTCGACGTACGGTTTTTCTGGTTGCTCGTGAATAAACAGCATGGAAAACTCGACAACGCCTAAATTCTGAGCTCCTGTGAGTGTATTGACGCTAAGGGAGCCTGGAGAGCCGATGAGGAAGGCATTGAGCGACCCTGTATGGAAAGTCTTTTGGTAAGCATAAGAGGCTTTTTCCCGGAAGACAATCCGGCCCCAATCGAACATAACGATTTCATGGAAGCGGATGCCGGTTTCACCCCGAACTTCAGAGCAAAATCTTCCTTTCTGTCCCATATTAAAAGAGCCTGCACCGTGTTCTCTAAGGCTATGCTCCCAGTTGGCGACCCAATCTCCTGATAAAAACGGCTCGATGCCAAACCAGTTTAATTCATCTTCACACCACCAGAATCCATCATAGCCGACTTCAAAGTGGGGAGCCAATTGCCATCCATGGGTATTGGATTTTGCGGTTTCTTTTATTCCAGAAAAGGCGATTCTTCGCTGATTAAACGTATCGTAATAGCCTCCCCAGGCTCCGAGATCAAAATACCATTCGGAGGCATTCAATGTCCCATAGAGCGTCAGAAAGCCTTGGCTGACTTTCCCCTTTCCTGCCTGGGAATTTTCATGGACATGTGTGTAGATGTAAGCCAGGCCAAATCCGACAACATCGGATGTTTCTGTTGTGAATTCAATCCCGCCGACAGCTCCTCCGACCCCCAAGTTGAATGCCGGTGTCTGGTGCTGAGACTTTTCTGCGGCGTATTCACCAAACGGTGTCAACCAGATCGTGAAGGGGTCTCGATCGCATCCTGACTCTTCTGGGGTTTCAGGAGTCTCGGTTGGACGGGTTGGTTGTTGATTAAAACGTGTTTCAGAAGCATCCGCGAAGAATTGAGCAATGTTATCGGCTACTGGTCCCTCAATGGTATTTTGAGGGTGGAACCGCTTCTGACGCAAGTGATCGGTGACGACTTGGCTTGAGGCAAGATAAGCATTTTGGGAGGCATAGGTTGTCAGAGCATTCTGTGTGGGGGCTACAGATTGAGGGACTTCTGCATACATGGAGCAGGATATTAAGCTGCTTAAAGCTAATGAATTCAAAATCCGCGGCATTTAACGCTCCTAACCTATAGACAAAAGAAAGGGGCTGTGTTCAGCCCCTTGTCTTTAGAAAAAAATTAGCGTGAGCACTTCTTGCAAGCTTTGCAATGGAAGATCTGATGCACGGTAGCGAGTCCAAAGAGAATGTAGATGATTCTCATCAAGACAGGCATATCGCCGAATATGAATCCGATAAGATTAAAATCTGCGACACCGATGAGTCCCCAGTTGAGGCCTCCGATCCAGAGTATAATCGCTGATATAACGTTGAGTTTTTTCATATGCTCTCCTTCTTTGATGAGCTGATTCCTAAATAGTAGGTTTGGCCCTTTTTATTCAAATTAATTCTCTAATTGCCAGGGACTATCATTATGAAGCTATCTTGAAAATTGTCGAGAATTTCATTGAGGCTAATGTGGGTCGTTTTAGCGCAGCTTCTAAGCCGCCAATGACATCGTGCTAATGCAGATCGCAATCCCAAAGCCTACCAGAAAGATCCCCGCTGAGCGATTGATCCACATCATGATCCTTCGATTGGCATTTTTTTTGTAGCCAGCAAAACAGAGGCAAACGAGTAGCCAGGAAAGAATTGAACCGATCAAGACCCCCAAAGCGACTTCGAGATGTTCTAAGAGTGTGGTCACTCTATAGAGGTCAAGAACTGCAAAAATACCTAAGAAGGCTAGCCATGTAGGTGGACTTGTTAGAGTCAACGCTGCAAGAGAGAAAAAATCACCGATAAACCCTTTTTCCAAAGCGGCTTTATTTGTAATTGCAGAACTCTTAGAAAAGAAGATTTTTACCCCAAACCCAATCAGTGCAACTCCACCGATTAATCGAAACCAAAACTGGTATTGGATAATGGACTCCGAAATCAAATCTAGGCTGAAAACACTAATGAGTCCAAAAATGAAAATGGCAACTGTTTGGCTGAGACCTAAAATGAAGCCCCGCAATGGGCCTAATTGAAGAATTTTACGCAAACATAAAACTCCAATAGGACCTAGTGGCAGGGTGACCAAAAAACCTAAAACCAAGCTTTTTAAAGCGATAGGGAGCATTTGGATCTATCTCCGAGCATGAACGTATCCAAACGAATTTTTAAATGCTATGATTTCTTCCTTTCAGAAAGCAAGGATGAGATTCTTAAGAGAATGATAAAATCCTATATTTACTGACTAGAAACGAACTGTCCGGAATTTCCGGACAGTTGCCTTCCTCTAGAAATTCCATCGTGCATGTGGCATTGAAGAAAATGTCACATCCTGATAATTTCAAGACACATCCTTCAAGGAGATTCGTCCGATGAGAGCGTAAGTTTGGTTCCACTATTTAACTCATAACTTAGGATCAAACATATGTCTCGTCTTTTAGTTCAGCTTTCACACCTTAGCAAGAGTTTTGGTTCTTCTACTCTGTTTAATGATATCTCACTCTCAATCAATGCAGGAGAGAGTTTTGCGCTGATTGGAGAAAACGGCTCCGGCAAAACAACTCTTTTACATCTGCTAGTAGGATCAATTTTGCCTGACACGGGCCAAGTACACCGCTCACCCAATTTATCCATTGGTTTTCTGCCCCAAGAGGTTGTGATTTCTCATCCAGAGCTCTCGGTCAAACAATATCTCGAAGAGGGTGCCCTCACAGATCTAGAACAACGGATGGCGGCTTGTTTAGACAATCCCGATCGCTTGACGGAGTGGGCTCAGCTTCATGACGAGTATGAAAAGCGAGGGGGATACCATCGTGTTCCTCTTGAAAAAGCTCTAAAAGGACTTAAACTGGAAGCTGACCTAGAAAAAACTATGGCATCGCTTAGTAGCGGGCAGCGTGTACGGGTTGCGCTAGCTAAATCCCTCATCAATAATCCGGACTTGTTTTTGCTCGATGAGCCTACCAATCACCTCGATCAAGAAATGCTAATATGGCTGCAAGAGACACTGCGTCACCGCACAGGTGCCACAATCATTGTTTCCCACGATCGAAAATTTCTCAATGAGAGCTGCAATCGACTGATAGAACTTCATCAAGGCAATCTCTCTTGCTATGGAGGTAGCTATGACTTTTATCTTCAGGAGAAAGAGCGTCTCATAGAAAGGCAAATCAAGGCCTATGAGGAGCAAGAAGAAGAAAAAGCTCGCATTAAGCAGAAAATCCGCTCTATGACTTTCTCCAAAGGGAAAGCTGCACCATCGACAGATCGCAATATTATGGCGTATGATAAGCGGGGAGAGAAGCATCAGAAATCAGTCCAACGTACTTTGAACGAACTTAAGGAGCGGTTGCAAGAGATTGAAGCACATCCACTTTCCCATCCTAAGCCTAAAAGTGTGACAGGTCTAAGGTTTATTTCCACACCCCTTGCATCCAAAGTTGCCATCGAATTCAGAGGCGTGACCAAATCCTTTGGTAAAAGAGTTCTTTTCTCTGATTTGAGCAAGACGTTATCCAAGGGAGATCGGATGATTCTGATGGGCCCAAATGGTTCTGGCAAGACAACACTGCTTCGCTGTGCATATGAACTTGAACCCATCGATTCAGGAACCATCACCCGCGCTCCAACTGCAAAAATTGCCTACTTGGATCAGGAAGTTGAAATGCTTCCGATGAAGCAAACGCCTTTGGAGTACTTTGAGAGCCGTTTTAATCTTTCTGAGGAGAATCTACGAAAAGAGCTCCATAAGGCAGCGCTTGGAGGCTCTGAGCTTCTCCATCGCCCTTTTGGATCGATGAGTGTGGGGCAAAGAAAGCGGCTGATGCTCCTTTCGCTGATTCTTGAGAAACCCAATGTTTTGCTCCTTGATGAACCAACAAATCATCTGGATCTTTTGACGCTGGAAGCATTTGAAAAAGCATTACTTAACTTTGAGGGAGCGATTCTAGCTGTGTCGCATGATCAAACCTTTATTGATAAGATCTCAACTGAGGTTTGGAGTCTAATCTCATAGATCCAGAGTGAAAGTGAAAGACAAATTTTACGAATTTAACATTTCAACTATTTTTCCTTATCTTTGAGTTCGATTCTTAGAAATACCATGTAGGAAAGAGGTGTTCCTCCATAGGCCGACCGTATAGAGCTTGGAACAAAAGAAGCACTTCCAACAACTCCAAGTCCCCAAAGGGTATAAGGAATGCAGGGGAATTCAAAGATGTAACCCAGGTCTAATTTGCCTACATTATAGACCTTATTGGTTTTTGGATTTGGGGGAGTGAATAGGTCATCCTTTGCAACATACTCTCCCCGGCCAAAAAGGACATGCCGATTCTTGATTTCGATAGCCGATTCTAAAAGACCCCCGTTTAAGCTATGGCCGGGAGTATTTTGATTAAGCCCCCAAGCGGCAGTCGTTTGCCAATTGCTGCCAGCCCAAGCTTTATTATAGCTAATCGACGCAGTTGCGCGATGGGTGTTAACGTGAGGATCTAATTGTTCGGGGCTTTTCAAAAATCCATAGCTGACTTGTGCAGCAATGTTTTTAGTCGGATTTAGTGAAATACGTGCAGAATAAGAATCAAATCGAGCTTTATCAATATTCCATCGATGCTGATCTGGTTCTCTGCCAGTAAAAATGGACGCATCGATCTTTAACTTATCATGCACAAAACCCATTGTCGCTACTCCAAAGA
>CAZFXE010000003.1:0-39186 GCA_964522945.1 uncultured bacterium | reverse complement strand
CAATGACGATCTTGGGGAGTTTTTTCAGCCGCAGGCTGTAGGCAATATTGTCAAAGACATCGAGATGGGGAAAAAGAGCATAGTTTTGAAAAACGATGTTAATCGGACGTTCATGAATCGGAACGTCGGTGATGTCTTCGTCTCCCAGGTAGATCTTCCCGGCATCGGCCTTTTCCAGACCGGCAATGAGACGGAGCAGGGTTGTTTTGCCGCAACCACTAGGGCCTAGCAGGGCAAAAAACTTTCCAGCGGGGATCGTCAGGCTGATATCATTGATGATCATCCCGCCGCTGATGGACTTTTTTAGCTTATCGAGCTTTATACTGCGCATGGCGAAAATTCTAATGTTCTGTAGATTTTATTCCACTTAAATTGATACAAATATCCTAACTTTATGCAAAAACGCAAGCTAATCATTATCGGATCCGGTCCAGCCTCCTATACAGCGGCCATTTATGCGGCCCGCGCAAATTTAGAACCCCTCATTTTTGAAGGGTTCTACGCAGGCCCTCCTGGCGGCCAATTGATGACAACCACCGACGTGGAGAACTATCCAGGCTTTCCTGACGGGATTATGGGCCCTGAGCTCATGGATCTCTTCCGGAAACAAGCTGAAAAGTTCGGGACGACCTTTATTTCAGAAGATGTCACCAGTGTCGACCTGAAACAACATCCGTTCAAAGTCGAGGCGCCTTCGGGTGTTTATGAGGCTGAAGCCCTCATTATCGCCACAGGAGCCACCGCTAAACGTCTCCAAGCGCCTGGCACCGGCGACAACGAGTTCTGGCAAAAAGGCGTGACCGCCTGCGCCGTCTGCGATGGCGCGGCCCCGCTTTTCCGCGACAAGCCGCTCTTTGTCTTCGGAGGAGGAGATACCGCCGTCGAAGAAGCAATCTTCCTCACGAAGTTCGGCAGCAAGGTTTATATCGTCCACCGGCGCGATGAGCTCCGGGCCTCTAAGATTATGGCCGAGCGTGCTAAAAAACATCCCAAAATCGAGATCATCTGGAACCATGTTCTGACGAAAGTCGAGGGCGACAGCATCGTCCGTTCTCTCACTTTAAAAGATGTCGGAAGTGGAAAAGAAACCCGGCATGACGCCGCAGGGGTCTTTTTTGCAATCGGACATGAGCCGAACACAGGTTTTCTAAAAGGGCAGCTCGAAGTCGAACCAAATGGTTACATTAAAGTAATCAAGGGAACCTCTTATACCAATATAGAAGGGGTTTTTGCCGCCGGCGATGTCCAAGACCATGTTTATCGTCAGGCCGTCACAGCAGCTGGCAGCGGCTGCATGGCAGCCCTCGACGCAGAAAGATGGCTGGCAGCCCGTGAGCACGCTCATGCGTAGGCTCCTATTTCTCATGCCTCTTTCTTTGTTTGGGCTTGAGATCCAGCCGTGGTTCTGCAACACCTGGGAATTTACCTTCACACCTAGTTATACCTATGGCCGTTTCCACTCGGTCCAAAATGGCGATCCCCAATTGAAGAAGTCGTTCAATGAAAATTTATTAACTTTTGATCTGGAAGTTTCGCCTTCTCCAAACTGGGACATGGATGCCGATGTCGAATTTGCCGATACGACCGTTCAGTCGATGGCTCTTCGGAGCGGAGCGATGCAGGTGCGGTATCTCTGGCTTGATGATGTGATTGGCGATCCGGTCTCTTTAACAACTGGCATCAGCGCACGCGGTGTGGCAAGCCGGAGTTTAAAAGACATCAGCTGTCCTTATCACTTCCATGCAAACTTTGAAGCTAACACCTCCATTGGCAAAGAATGGGACCACGGATTTGATTGGCACATGAGACTCTATGGATTTGGAGCTATTGGCGCAGCCAATCGAGGCTATCCATGGGTCAGAGCTTTTGCCACGTTTGAGGGAAATATCCACAGCACTCATCGTCTGGGGATTTTTGCAGAGACCTACATAGGGTTTGGCAATCAAGCACATGTCCACACCAACCATTTCAATGGATATGCTGACATCCGGCATCGCAATATCGATACTGGCATCAAATACACCTATGTCTTTGAGATTTGGGGCCACCTTTCTTTTGCTTACACCCGCCGAGTCTATGCTCGGTCATTCCCTGAAAATGTGAATTTCTTCACCGTTAGCTATATGCTGCCGTTTTCCTTGTTTTAATCCCTGTATGGGAAAACCATAGAGGTAAAAAGAAGCTCTCATTTACACTGGCTGCATGAAAAATTTCAAAAAATGGTTTTTATGCTTTGCTCTCGGCGGAATATTCTTTTGTCCGAAGCTGCTGGCTATACCAAAAATCTACGACTGCTTCCTATTCTATAACGAGTTTGAGCTCTTGGAAGTCCGGTTGAATGAACTTAGCGACCATGTCGATAAGTTCGTGATTGTTGAGTCATGTGAAACTTTCAGGGGAAAGCCCAAGAAGTTTTATTTTGAAGAAAACAAACACCTCTTTGAAAAGTACAAAGATAAAATCATCCACGTCAAATTGACAGAGACGTTTAAGACAAAGAAGCTTTTTGAAAGGGAGCGTTATCAACGGTCGCAGGTATTAAGGGGGCTTAAAAACGCCAAACCCGACGATATCGTTTTTATTTCGGATCTAGATGAGATTATCCGTGGAAGCAAGGTGCCTGAAGTGGCCCAAATGATCACCTCTAAGAAAGCAGAAGCAGCCATTCTTGAGCAGAAAATGTACTACGGATTTTTGAACCGGCAGCAGGCTGATGGGTGGAGAGGCCCGGTTTGTACGACTTATAGGGTGATGAAAAGGATTTCCCCAGCTCTGACTCGAAGGCTGAGAAATTTAAGGCCGAAGAAGGTCAAAAAATCAAAGCTGACCAAAATCGAGCTTGTCCCCAATGCGGGATGGCACTTTACCTCGATGGGCGGCGTCGACCGTGCGATCGTTAAAATCGAATCTTTTTCCCATGATGAGCTCGATACGCCTGAATTTAAGGACAAGCAGCGGATCTTAGCTGAAATGCGCGCGCTGCCTTTGCAGCCTATTGATGAGAGTTTCCCTCTATATATTAGGGAAAATCAAGAACGGTTTAAGAAGTTGGGATTTATTGACGAGGAAATTTGAGATCAGGATTCGAAAATCCTGATCTCAAAAGGATCGCGATTACATTTTTTTGCAATGACGGCACATTTTGGTCAGTTCTCGAGACATTTTGTGCAGTTTGCGTGCTAATTTCATTTTTTTTGCTCTAAAAGCTTTAGTTTGTTTAGCCATAAAATCCTCTTTTTGGTTATGTCAGTGGCATATACCATGACATATTCAATATACTAAATTAATATTAATTTATAATAAATTTAGCCTTTTAGTTTAATTGATTTGCAAGTTGCTGCTGATTAGTCGATTGAAAGAATTTGAGATCAGGATCACTCTGCTAATGTCAGAAGATCCTGATCTCAAAAAGATCGCGATTTAATAATTTTTCAGGTGACGGCACATTCTGTACAGTTCACGAGACATTTTGCCTAATTTTTTAGACAATCTCAATTTTTTTGCTCTGAAAGCTTTGCTGTGGAAAAATTTTGATTTAGCCATATATTCCTCTTTAGTTTGGCCACGGTTAAATGAACTAACACATTTCCGGGGCAGTATTAATATACTAAATCGTTATTAATTTAAGATAAACTTAGCAATTAAATCTCAACCTATTAATTGTTAATTACTTGGTGCGGACGGCTACGGTAGCCACATAATTTTTACAGTGGCTAATGGAGATGAGTACTTCTGGGTTTTTGAAGCGGCTATTGAGGACATCGGAGAAAAAGACTTCCGGTTTGCCCTTATCATCATTAATGATCTCGATATCATGGAAGGCTGCCATCTCTCCAAAACCGGTTCCAAGTGCCTTGACAATAGCCTCCTTGGCAGAGAAGCGGGCGGCATAGTGGGGCATGGGGTCGCTGAACTTTTGACAGTAGGCCTGTTCCCGTTTGGTGAAGAGCTTTTCGATGAAGCGCTCTCCTTGAGTCTCGATCGCTTCACGGACTCTTTCGATCTCTACAATATCGTTGCCAATCCCTAGGATCATTGGTCCTCGTCCAGAGGCTCTTCTCCCTGATAAGGGACGTCCCCTTCTTCATCAGCGACGTTGCAGAAGATCATACGGCCGGATGTCGTGTGTTTGACGGAAAGGACTCTTGCTTCGATGGTATCGCCGATATAGTCGCCGCCGCCGTTGACAACGACCATCGTGCCATCTTCGAGATAGCCAACGCCTTGGCGGGGCTCTTTTCCATAACGTTGGATCTTGATCCTGATGAGCTCTCCGCCTTCCATCAGCGGTTTTAAGGCATTGGAAAGGGCGTGGATGTTGACAACGGTGATCCCTTCAATGGTCGCCATTTGGACGCGGCTGATATCGGCGCTGAGGATGTTGGCGTCGAGCAGGCGAGCTAGCCGGACGATTTTGCCCATCAGCTCTTTAACTTCTGGGAAATCGGTATCGTTATAGCGGAGCTCCAAATGGGGGACAGACTCGAGCTTTTTAATGACTTCTAGGCAGCGCTTAGCACGGCCTTTGGAAAGTTCTTCTCCTGTTTCTGCCTGGGCATAAAGCTCTTTAATGATAAAGCGGGGCAAGATGAGTTGATGGTCTAAAAGGCCTGTCGAAGCTAGATCAATAATCCGTGGATCGGCTAAAACTGAAACATCGACGACGAGGTCCTTTTTTTTCTGAGCAGCTTGTGTAAAGCGGACAAAGGGGATGCTGATATAGAGTTCGTCGCTCGATCTGAGGGTCATGATGGTTCCGAGGTAAACGCCAAAGAGGAAAATAGCAATTTTAATAACCTCAAGGGTGATTGGTTGTAGGACAACAGATGCTGCGCTGATATCTAGAATGGCTGAGAAGACGATCAAAAGCGCTTGGCCCATTAAGTACCCGATGAAAATTCCAATCGTCGCAATATTGAACGACCGCACATTGAACCGTCGGAAGGCCATATCAAAACCAATCAGCAGCGATCCAAAGGCCAGTCCTAGTACAACCCCAATAATAGTATTGCCGAAAGTCTGTCCGGAGGGGATTGAATGCATATAGATCGTCATGAAGACAACGCTGAGAATCATAAAAAATGTTCTTAGAAAGGTCAGTGAAATATTCATAATAATTATAAGCCCTTTTTGAAGGCAGTCTACAGTTAGGGTGTTTTTTGGACAAGACTCTATCTTGAGAGATGATTTCTTAGAGATTCAATTTTTAATTAGTTGTCTATAATCATTTAAGTTCATTTTTAATGTTTTTGAAATTAAAATCTCCGATCGTGAAATTGTTGAATTTTACAATTGGAGAAAAAAATGAAAAAGTTAATGGCTCTTGGACTTCTTGCTTCATCTTTTGCTTTTGCTGATGAAGGATCTGAAGTTGTATCGATAATGAAAGCTCCTGTTGCTGAAGTAGAGGCTGCTCCTGTTGTAGCTTCTTACGGATATATCAGTCTTGGACTTGGACCTTTTCCTATTCCATTTCCTCTTCTCGGAGTTGGCGGAAGATACCAAAACGGCCATCATGGATTTGACGGTTCTATCCAATTCATCTCCTTTGGACGCAGCTTCACATTAGCGAAAGAAAATCTCAACTACCTTTATTATTTCAAACCTAACCTCGCTTCTCAATTTTATGTCGGTGGCGGAGTGGGGATCACTGAATTTTTGAGTGATGGGCATATGCAAGTATTTCTCTCTCCTCAGGTGATCGTTGGAAAGCAGTACACCAATAAAGATGGAGGTGTCCGTTACTTCCAAGCGCAGATTGATCCTGTGTTCTTGAATTTGAACAAGGTTTATAAGAAAGGTCGCTGCAGTGTCGGCGCTTATCCCGCAGTTGTGTTGTCCTACGGTATCTGCTTCTAATCGTAGAAAGATCCTTGGAGATTTCCAAGGATCTTTTCATTTAAATCTTTTTTTTGCTAGGATGTATCCATGATATTATCAAAACGTATGTGGTTTATTGTTTCTGGAATTAAATGGTTTGCAATCGGCGTGATGCTCCTGACGAAAGGGCTCCGCTTGATTACATCCGCTGCTGATCAGGTGGCTGTGAAAGCTCCGCTGATCAATTTTTTTCAATCGTTTACAAGCAGCCGGCATCAAGCCGCTTTGCTGATTATCTGCGTTGGGCTTTTAATTGGCTTTGTCAAAGGCCGTACTGTTTTAGCCAAAACGGTCAAAAGGATTGCGGACAGGATCAATGGTCACCCTGAGGGATTGACTCTGAAGCAAGCGTATGATCAGAGATATTGGATCGTGATCGGACTGATGATGCTCATGGGCATGATGTTCAGGGCACTTTCGCTTCCATTCGATATCCGAGGTGGAGTCGATGTAGCGATCGGTTCAGCTTTGATCAATGGTGCGATGCTGTATTTTAGACATATGCTGACACCTCAGAAAGTCTAATGGGCTATCTGTATTGGGATCCATCTAAAGCGATTATTCCTTGGGATCTTCCTCTTTTAAACCGTCCCATTTTATGGTACGGTTTTTTATTTGCTGTCGGTTTCTTACTGGCCTACAGCGTCCTTCTACTATTACTACGACATGAGAGGTCAAAAGACGTCCAAGTCCATGCTAAAAAAATCGCTGATAACCTGACGTTTTATGTCATCATTGGAACAATCGTTGGAGCCCGGCTATTCGATGTTTTATTCTATGAGAATTGGAATCAGATCTTACGAGACCCTTTATCTGTTTTTAGAGTCTGGGAAGGGGGCCTTGCAAGTCATGGCGGGGTTCTGGGGATATTAGTCGCTCTTGCCTTATTTCAAAAAAGACATCGGTTTTGTTCTTGGCTGCATCTTTTAGACTTGTTGGTTTTGCCCTCAGCTGTTGTCGCTGTGTTTATCCGTATTGGCAACTTCATTAATCAGGAAATCATAGGAACGCCTACTCATTTGCCTTGGGCGATTATTTTCGGGCATCCTGCCGATGGAAGTCCTCCGATTCCAAGACATCCTGTCCAGCTCTATGAAGCTGTTTATTATTTGGCTGTTTTTGGAACACTTTGGTTTTTAAGAAAAAGGTGGAATTCTTGGAAAGAGGGGAGTCTTGCGGGTCTTTACTTAGTGTTGATCTTTAGCTTTAGATTTTTAGTTGAGTTCTTCAAGGAAGAACAGAGCTGGTGGCTGTATGGCTCGCCAGTAACAATGGGGCAGCTGCTCAGTGTGCCCTTCATTATTTTAGGTTTGTACTTGATGTCTAGAAAGTAAATTCCGGTCAAACGGGAGCATGGGGAGCTGTTTCTTGCAGAGCTCTTCGAGCTCTTCAAGCGAGAGGCTTTGATGCCACTGATAGAACCGTTCTGCAGTCGATTGTGTGGCCGGTGCCGAGGTGTACCATTCAAACTTCAGAAGAATCTCTGCACGGACTTCAACTTGAAGAACAAAGTCTGCGAGGAAAGGATATTTCTCAATATACTCTTCAACCGATCCCTTTTGACGGAGATGGTCAAGAAGCTGATTATTTTCGATTCTCAAGCAGCGATAGACTAAGTCTCCCTGGAGGGTCCAGAGATTGATCTTGTGTTCGACTTCGATCCAGTTGGCAGAGAGCGCAAGAGCGCGGGCTTTTTTGAAAAACTCTTGAGCTGTCTCAGCGGCTTTTTCAATTCCTTGTTCAGGATTATCGATAAGGAGATTGATAACTTCTTTTTCAAGCGGTGGATTATCTTTAAGAGAGTAGAGTTTTTCACGGACCTCTGTCTGGAGCTCTTCCTGAGAAAGACGGGGATTATTTCCTGAAACTTCCAGCATGAACTTAATGATCAGTTTATCCCATGTGTCGAACTCGTCATAAGGATTTGCAGTCGCTGGGACTTGGTCAGGGGCAATGAGATGCCGTTTGACGGCCCAAATGGTTTTTGTGATGTGCTGAAGCATCGGGCGGATGCCGTCATAGGCTGCAAGGCATTCGCTGATTTTTAAAGCCAGCTGTTGAGCCAGCATATAGGGGTGCAAAGAGAAGCTCTTTTTAATTCCGATGAACTGTTTGAGGTTTTCTCGGATCAAGTATCCGAGGTTGAGCTTTCCTTCTTGGGTAAGAGCCTCTTTTTGGGTTTCAAAGGCTTGGGAAAAATAAGAGAATTTTTCCCAGACTTTTTTCAAGGCCGAGACGCCTAGGCGATAGTGGGGGAATTTTTTCTTAAACTCAGGTGTGATCTTCTCAATGAGTTTTTCCTGAACATAGATGGACCATTTTTTTGTGCCCCCGGCGGTTTTGAATTCTTCTTTGATCTTTCGGGTAAGAAAAAGGTTCAGCTCAGAGTACGGATCGTGAAGGTCGGGTGATTCGTCGATCGGATGAGGGGAAGGGGGAATGATTGCAGGAGCGGGATCAATGGTATTCTGAGAAGCCTCAGTCCATTGAGAGTGGGGGGCTGTCTTTTTTTCTCCCATGAAATCATCCAGTTAAATTCCCCTCTTATCCCACCTCTTTTTTTTCTTCAACAGTTTTTGAAGAAAAACTTTATATTTCTTTAAAATTGTTTTTGTTGACTTCCGGGCTGGCACAGATAAAATAGAAAAATTATGATGAAATATCTTTTGAGTTTTGTCCTGCTCCAAATCTCAGTGTTTTCTCAAAATCAGGAGGAGTGCTTGTCGCAATATCGGTTTGATGGAAAGAAGATTGTCATGACTGAAGAAGAATGGAAAAGCAGACTCCCGCCCGAGCAATTTCAGGTCTTGAGAAAAAACGGCACGGAGCCGGCTTTTCAGAATGCCTATTTTGATAATAAGGCAGAAGGAATCTATGTCTGTGCTGGCTGCGAGCTTCCGCTTTTTAGCTCTAAAAACAAATACGATTCTGGAACAGGCTGGCCTAGCTTTACTCAGCCGATTTGTCCTGAGAACGTCTCTTTCACGGAAGATCACGGTCTATTAACTGTCCGGATGGCCGTTGAATGCAGCCGATGCGATGGGCATTTAGGGCACGTCTTTCCAGATGGTCCACCGCCGACAGGCCAGCGATACTGCATGAACTCAGCGGCATTGAAGTTCGTCCCTAAATAAGAGCTAAATTTTCACACTCTTTAAAATATTCATTTTAAAGCTATTGCGTCAAAATATTGACATATGTCAAAATATTGCCTATAATTAGAAGGAAGACGAGCCAATGTTAGACGAATGGTCGGTTAGGTTTTCAAGTGCAGCGGAGAAACAATACAAAAAGTTGAGACGATCCGGGGTTAAGCCCTGCCTGACAGATGTCATCGACTTATTGGTCTTAGAATTGCAACATAGTGGACCGGTTAGAGCTAACTGGCCTAATTATGGAAAACTATCGACAGGCTACTATCACTGTCACCTAAAGAAAGGTCGGCCAACTTTTGTAGCTTGTTGGAGTGTAATAAGTGAGAAACAAAAACGAATTGAGGTATTTTATGTCGGCACACACGAAAACGCGCCCTACTAGTTCCGTCCGCTATATCAAGATTACCTTGATGACTGACAATAAAGAGTCTTCTTTTAATCTCCCGGATACTCCCGATACTAAGAAGAAGCTGATCGAATTTAAGAATTTTTGTGAAAAAAAAGCTTTAGAGAGCACTCCCTGGGAAAAAGCAACTCCCTGGGAAAAAATGGCTGCTGATAGGATTAAGCGTTATTCTAAGGCAGGCCTTGCTTTGAGGGGAGCACGTTTGAGGGAAGCACTCTCTCAAAAGGCTCTTGCAAAGCGTTGCGGGATCTCTCAGGAAAATCTCTCTAAGATGGAAAATGGCAAGCGTCCTATCGGAGAAAAGGTTGCAAAAAAGCTCGCAAAAGCCTTGCACATCAACTACCAGCTTCTTCTTAAAAAAAAGTAGCTCATCATCTGATTCTCCTAACGGCTTTTAAGGTTTTTTAGTTTCAATCTTGATCACGAGATCAATCCTTGCTATGATGCGATGGAATTGATGAAATTTAAACTAGACATACAATTTATGTGGAGGAAGTAATTATGAACCATACCATGATCGCAGGACACTTGGGCGCTGACCCGGAAGTCCGATTTACATCTTCAGGACAAAAAGTCACGACACTCCGCGTTGCTGCAAGAGCGCGCCGCAGCGGAAAAGACGAGACCATCTGGTGGAGAGTCACCATCTGGGGAGAGCAATTCGACAAAATGATCCCTTACTTCAAAAAAGGAAGCTCTATCATCGTGATGGGAGAACTCAACAAACCTGAGATCTTCACTGACCGCGATGGCAAACCGCAAGTCTCGATGAGCCTGACAGCTTACAACATCTCCTTTAGTCCATTTGGACGTCCAGATAGCGGTGGATCTTCAGAAGGTGGTCAAGAGACGCATTCTGATGCAGCGTTTGCTGAACCTGCTGCTCATGGAGCCGCTCCAATGCATGGAAGCATGCATGGTCAAGGCAAAGCTCCTGCGTTCACTGACGACGAGGTGCCTTTCTGATGCAACTTTCTTCGGCTAGCTCTTTTCCCCAAAGACCCTCTTCAGATGTGCTCATTTTGCCTTTTTGGCACGAGGATAAAAAAGCAGAACCGGCCTGCCCCATGCAGGAATTTCGCTCTTTGTATGCATCTATCGATGATTTTAAGGGGAAAGAGAGCGAGACCCTTTTCATTTATAAAAAGGGCAAGGAAAGTCGAATCATTCTGCTCGGACTTGGAAAAAAATCTGAGTGCGGGCCTGAAACTCTGCGAAGAGCCTATGCTGCAGCGTTGAAAGCTTGCCGCAGTAGAAAGCTCAAGCACATCTCGGCTGCTTTGCCTGCTGCCGATGGGCCTACTGCCTATCCTGTGACTGAGGGGCTTCTTCTGGCCAATTATGCTTTTGACATGAAGTTTTCTAAAGAAGAGGCGATGCCACTCGTTCAAAAGATCTGTCTGATCGGGATCGATAAGAGTGCTTTTAAAAGATGCCGGCATGCTCAAGTTGTTGTTTCCGCTGTGAACTATGCAAGAGATTTGATCAACGGCAATGCCGATGATGTCACGGCTCAGCTACTCTCAGAAAAGGCCAAGGAGCTGGAGAAAGAATCGAAGGCGATCAAGACCACGATCTTGGATAAAAAGGCGATCGAAAAACTCGGGATGGGTCTGATCCTGGCTGTCAACCGAGCTTCGATGCGAGATCCTGCTTTTATCATTGTCGAATACAAAGGAAATCCTGGATCTTCCGATGTCACAGCGTTGGTTGGAAAAGGGATCACCTATGACACTGGCGGACTTAATTTGAAGGCCTCCAATATGGAAACGATGAAGGACGACATGTCTGGCGGGGCTGTCGTGTTGGGAACAATCAAAGCCGCTGCGGCCTTGAAACTGAAGGTCAATATTATTGGGGCAATTCCTTCAACTGATAACGCCATTGGCCCAAGCAGCTACAAACCCGGCGATGTCTACCGCAGCTATAGCGGAAAAACGGTTGAGATTACCAATACAGATGCAGAAGGCAGACTGGTGCTTGCCGATGCGGTCAGCTATGTCGAAGATAAGTTTAAGCCATCTAGAATTATCGATTTGGCAACGCTCACAGGAGCTATTGTCATCACGCTGGGAGAAGAAGCCTCAGGACTTTTCTCTAACAACGATGAGCTTGCCAAAGATTTGATTCGGGCGGGGAAACATACGCATGAAAGACTCTGGCAGCTTCCACTTTACGATGAATATAAAGAAGGCCTCAAATCACCGATTGCCGATATGAGGAATTCTCCACCTGCTAGAAAGGCTTCATCCAGCATGGGAGCTCTTTTCATTCAGGAGTATATTAGAAAAACGCCATGGGCCCATTTGGATATCGCCGGTACGGCATTTATCTCAGGACCTAAACATTACCACACGACCAACGCCACCGGTTTCGGTGTCAGGCTTCTCGTCGATTATTTGATCCATCATGAAAAGAACATTTAAAGTTTTCCCCCGCGAAAAAGGCCAGAGGCTTCTTGCTTTTTTGCGGGAGAAATGTCCTGATGCACCTTCTGTCAAAGCGCTGAAGCGGAGCATCGAGGGCAAATTGTGCCGCATTAACGGCAAGATCGAAACCTTTTCAACCCATATTCTAAAAGCTGGTGATACGGTCGAGATCGAAATTGATCGAGAGGCGCCCGTACGTTTCAAACCACTGCTTTTATGGGAAGACGATGTGCTGGCAGCTTATGACAAGCCGGCAGGAGTTGTCTGCGAGGCTAAAGAATTTCCAGGAAAGCTTGTTCATCGATTAGACAAAGACACATCCGGCGTTGTGCTTGTAGCCAAAAATGAAAAGACTCTGCAGCAGATGATCGAGCTCTTTCGAGAAAAAAAAGTCCAAAAAGAATATGTTGCAATCGTCGATGGACTGGTCAGAGATAAGAAAAAGACGATCACCTCAAAACTTGCAGCCCGCCACCACTTCCAAGGTCAAACCCTTTACGGATCGAGCCCGACAGGACAAGAGGCGATCACGGAGTGGGAACTTATTGGAGTCGGGACAAAGTCTTCTTTGCTACTATGCAAACCGCTTACCGGAAGAACGCATCAGCTTCGCGTCCATCTTAAAGAAGCCGGACATCCTATCGTGGGCGATTATCTATATACGAAGGTCTTTCAGTGTCCTTGCGAAGCAAAACGGCATCTTTTGCATGCGTATAAAATTCGCTTCCCGCATCCGGTGACAAACCAGGAAGTTGAAATCATCGCTCAATTGCCCTTAGATTTCATTGAGGCATTAGAGAGTATTGGTATGGCTCATCTGCTTCAACTTTTTCACACCGAAAAACAGCAAGACCGCCGGAATCCACGACACTAAGACGAAAATTTCAAAGAATCTTGAGAGTTCCATGGTGGCAATCAGTCCTGCAATCAGTCCTCCGGCATAAAAAGCTATTCCAATGCACATGTACAAAGTACCGACAAAGAACGCGGTCAAACGGCGGGGAGAAAGCCGTGTGACCATCGAAAGGCTAATGGGGGCTATCAACATTTCTCCGACAGCCATGAAAGCGTAAGCGCCAATCAAATAAAACGGGCTGACAGCAGCTTCTTGTGCGCCCGCCGGAATCAATCTAGCGCCAAACTTCATCAAGAAAAAGCACAGACCCATTGCACCAAGGCTGTAGACGGTTTTCAGTGAAGGGGAGGGATCCATTTTAAGTTTGGAAAGAGACTTGTACATCCATGCCAGCGGAAACGCCAAGATGACAAGATAAAGGCTTTCCAAAGAAAGCAGCCAAGACGGCAGGATGGTGATCGATCCGATTTGATGGGCGGTATAACGGAGGGCAAAGATACTCATTGAAGACCAGCCCTGGTTGAACGACATCCAGAACAAGATGGAGACGAATGAAAGGACACAGATCACAACGATTCGTTGTTTTTCTACTTTTGTCAGAGATTTTTTGGTGACAGTTGCGGTTTGTTTTTGGCTCCTATGCAGTTCTTTAAATGCAGGCCTTTTCATGATTTTCAAAAAGGTCATGAGCCCGATGAATTGAACACCGCCGGCAAGGACAAACGCCCATAGCCATAAGTCAGCGTTTCCTAAAGTCCCCAAAGTGAATACAGCCAGGAAAATGCCGATATTGACTGCGGCATAATAAATCGTAAAACCGCCCTCTCTTAATTCGGATTTTTTGTGATAGATATGGCTTAAAATTGAATAGACGCTGGGGGTAAAGATGCTGGCGCCAAGAGCCGCAAACATCAGGGCGACATAGAGCAAATGCATGTTGCCTGTCGAAATTAAAAAACAACCAATGGCAGTGAAAAGGCAGCCGAAGATGACTCCGCTGCGGTGGCTTGTTCTGTCGGCGATGTAACCCCCGAGCATGGGTAGAGCAAAGGCCAGCCCTGTAAAAAGTCCGTATAGGTGGGTTGCTTTCGCGTCAGAAAAGCGGTGTTCTTGAACTAAAAATAAGACGAGTAGGTTGCCGATTCCCCAGAAGGCAAATCGTTGACAAAGCTCGATAAATGCCAGAAAATACATCTCTTTAGGCTGTCGGCCCATTCTTTCCTCAAGCGATAAAATATTGATTTGCCTGTCTTCTTTATTCTTTTCTTATCTGAAAGTGTTTTATTTTGCTATAATCTACGGGAATATATGAATTTTTTAATTGTTAAAACCTCATCGATTGGAGATGTGATTCAGACGTTTCCGGTGCTGGAGTATTTAAAAAAAAGATATCCGCATGCTGTCATCGATTGGGTAATCGAAAAAGAATACTTAAGTCTTGTTCAGTCCCATCCTTTGGTCAGACGCGCGATTCCTTTTAGCTCCCGCACATGGAGAAAAGCTTTGCTGCCGCTGAGCACGTGGAAACAGATGAAAGAATTTTCCCAGCTGCTCCGACAGGAAAATTACGATATCCTATTTGATCTTCAGGGAAATACCAAATCAGGTTTGATCACGGGACTTGCTAAAGCCAAGGAAAAAGTCGGCCTTGGCAGAAAATCAGTTGCGGAGTTCCCTAATCTTTTTGCAACGACCAGACGTATCGATGTGGATGGATCTGTTCAAGTCCAGCAGCGGTACCTTCAAGTCGTACAGAAGTTTTTTTCAGATGAAGCTGTATTTATTCCTGAAGGGGTAGATTTAAAGCTTCAGCCTTTAGAAGAAAGCAAGCTCGCTTCTTTGAGGGTTTCAGAAGGACCTAAGATTATGGTGGCCTGCGGATCTCACTGGTCAAACAAAAAACTAGCTGAAACAACGTTAGAAGAACTGATCCGGAAAATTGCCACCCAAGAAAATGCCTACTTCTATTTCATTAGCGGAAGTCCTGCAGAAAAAGAGATTGCCAACCATCTCCACCGTTTATTTCCACAGAGTCAATCGGTCGGGGGACTCTCGTTTGCTTCATGGCAGGCCCTGATGAGGGAGATGGATTTAGTGATTGCTGTCGATTCCGCAGCGCTAGCTCTTTGCGGGATGACAAAGACTCCGTCATTGAGTTTCTTTGGTCCATCGCATGCCGCAGTCTATAAACCGCTCGGCGATCATCACGTGGCCTGGCAGGGGACATGTCCCTATGGTCAGAAGTTCACGACCCGTTGCCCGCTTCTCAGAACCTGCAAAACAGGCGCCTGCATCAAGTCTGCTTCTACAGATCAGCTTTTAGAAAATGTGATACAGCTGTCTCGACAAAACTAGTGTTCTGTAAACTTAATTTTTTGTGTTCTGTTCGCTCTAGCCAAAATTCACACTTTTGTAGTGGTGGCAGAGTATAAAAAGTTAACAGTTAAAAGATGGCGGATCGTGGTTTTTGTTTCGGTAAAGATTTCTTCCTCATCACTCATTTTTTCGACATCTTCAAGAGAAAACCAGCGGACGCCTTCCATGAGAGTTCCACGAAGGGGTTTTGCTAAATAGATCATATCGATGTGTTGATGGGCCGGCTTATCGCCGTGGGTGGGAATGTTTTCAAGCAAGCAGAGATAAGGTCTTTCAAAGCTGGAAGCGTTCCAAAAGTTCAGCCAGAGGTTTTCTTGCTCTATCAGCTCGATCTCTAGGCCGGTCTCTTCTAGAGCCTCTCTTTTAGCACATTCCGGAGGTGTTTCGTTGAGCTCGATATGGCCGCCAGGCGGAAGCCATTTCTTGAGCTTAGGATGCATCAATAGAAGGACTTTCCCTTGATCAATGATATAGGCAGTAGCAGTGAAATGTTTTTCCATGCCGACATTTTAGCATGGACGGATTTACTTGCTCAATACTTCCCAATCTTTATCGGTGAGTTTTTTTAGGTCCTTGGGGCTTAAGGGAAGGGCCTGAGGGGTGTTTTCAGAAAAGAGGGAAAGCATTCCGACTTTCGGTCGCTGCTTTTTCGGCATCATGGAAGGCTTGCTTAAAAAGGCTTCCATTCCGCGTTGAGCGATTCCGGCGAGATTTTTTTCATCTCCGATAAAGGTAAATATATTTCTTCCATACGACTGGAGAGCAGCACCTGTGGCAGCCTTAACAAGAGGCGAATTGTAGACGGCTGTCATTCCAACGTCTTTGGCAGCAGGCTTTGTCGTGACTTTAACGAATTGGAGCCCATTTGCCCACTGGGCAAGCTGAGCAGCCGACTCATTAACCGGATCAATTTTAGCAGGATTCAATTGCTTGATGTAGGCTTTAGCGGCTCTATTAGCCCTATCTTTGTGGTCGGCAACCGGAAAGGCCTTGAGTGCGGTTGTTTTGTAGACATTGAGGTCATTCACTAAGCTTTCGACATCGAGGAAAGGAGAGTTTAGAGCCCACAGCTCGACGATAACATTATCAATTTCTTCTCCATTAGCCAGGAGAGGATAGAGTTCGTTAAGCTTTGTTTCGACTTGTTTTCTCTTCTCCTCGATCGGACATTGGGAGAGGTTAGCTGAAATAGTGCGAACATGGTCTAGGGCCTGATTGAGATGAGGCATTAGGAGGGCTTTAGTCGGCTCATCGACACTCTTTGTAATTTCCGCTTCGAGTTTTTCCATTGACTTGCTGAATTGTTCGCAAGCTTTCAGACCAGATTTTATAAATGAGAGATCTTTGTTTTGCTGTATTCGCAACAATGTCTGATTAAAAGCATGGACTTGCTGTTTAAGAGCCGTGATATGGATGTTGGCAGACTTTTGGTAGCTCCTGTCTGTACGGGTAGCTGTATTGACCGCTTGGAGGATGCTACCGCCCAGGAGTCCTAATTCTTTCTGCAGCTCTACCTCAATCCTTTGTTTTTCTTCTGTAGGAACAGCTGGGGCACTTCTTGGTGCAAATCCGCTTGCATTGATGCTAGTCAGTGAAGACAAAAGAGTCCCATTTAGAAAGTCATCTTCTGCAACCATATCCAATATCAGCCCTGTCAAAGCAGTTTTAATGATGTCTTTGAGCCCGCTCAATTCCCTGTGCATGTTTTGTTGGAGTAAAGTTGTAACGCTTTTTCCATCGGTGGCTAAGAAGTTTCTTAATTCTTCTTCTGCGATATCAGCATCTTGGAGGATTCCGTTGCGAGCCATGAGTTTAACCGCAGACCACAGTGTTGAAAGAGTGGATTTACTTTCAGCGGCTGTTTGGCTTTCACATGGAATAGCTAATACTTTGAAAAGCTTGTCAAGAACAGTCGTTAGCTTTTCTTTCACATCATCAGGAAGTTTTTTTGGAAGCTGATAAACCGGATCTTTTGCTCTAGGTAGCAAGCTTGTCAATCGGATCTGCTGGAGCAGATGCAAAAGACTGTTTTTCAAGCTGTGCCAAGCATTATTGGTGCCGAGCTCCAAAGAGCTTTTTGTTGCGTTGGATAAGCTGGGGCAAAGCTCGACAATGACCGTTTTTAAGACCCCGTGGATCGTTTCGTTGATTGCCCAATGGATAGGTGCGGTGAACTTGCCAGCAACCCATAACAGGATTGCCAAAGTGTTGTAGAAGACTTTTGTAATTGGTTCGGAACGAGAAGCTCTTTCAATGCAAATCGCTCGGTAAGTTCGAGTCCAAGGTTGATATTTTCTATCAATGAATTGGGCTAAAAATGCCTCAATAAATTGATCGAGAAGCTCATCTGCTGTTTTAGGTGTACTTGCTGCCGGTTGATTTGCTGGCCCGCTGCCATCTACTGTAGATAAATGCTCAAGCAGAGGATTGATCAAGAGTTTTGTGAGTTCTTCAAGCTGCTTCGCAGGCGGCAAGCTGGCAAAATGGACAAGAGTTGCTTTCAAGTTGTCGAAGATATTACCGACTAAATTCAAAACCAAGCCAAAGACGAACCAGCAGCGCACTTTAGCCTGGATGCGGGTAAAGATGTTTTTGTCTGAATTGTCAATAACCCGGAACATCAGATCCTGAAAGACTTCTTCAGAGGATTTGCCTTCGATCTTGGCCTTATTTGAGACCTCGATCAGAAAATTGGTGAGGTTAGTGTTTTCATTAGGAGGAGCGATTCCAAGAGCATTGCAATCGATTTCCAAGGCATTGAAATCAATTCCTTCAAAAGTAGACACGCCCAAGGTCATATTGAGGACGATCGAGCTCAAGATCATCTTAATAGAGTTCGATTTAAGAAGTACGGCTTGATCTTCAATGCCAGTCAACGTTTCTGCTTTGGTGAGTTTAGGGGAAGCTACAGTTGTTAATCCGGGCAGTTTTTCCAGCTGCTTGCGCTCGGCTATTTTTGATGAAATATAACTCTTGTGATTTGCGAGATGAGGGTTTAGGATTTTTTCAAGCTGGCCCATCTCCTTTAATTTGGTCTCATCGAATATGATGCTGACATCGCTAAGGTCTTTGCAAAAGCTGATGACAAAGGCTTTCTCTTCCGTCGTGAGGGTATAGATATCGACGAATTCTTCTAATCTTTCAGCAAGTTCATTCCGGTTGACCTGACTGACAGGCTGTTTTGTCTCTAGGTCATTAACGATTTTATCTCCAACGGTGTCAATACGGAAAAAGAGCTCGGCATAATTTAGCACGGATTTAGCGATAAAAGCGTCTTTACCAGCGGAAAGCAGATTGACTGCTCCAGTAGCTGCAGATTTTACAATATTCACGCTTTTATCTTTTATGGCTGTGGCAGTAGATTTCGCCTTATTTACGCCTCCGATGACAGCTGAAGTGGTCTTATTTTTTATGGCTGTGGTGACTTGGAAGGTGCTGTTTACGAGTGTTGAGACCACTGCCATAGTGCCGTTTGTAATGGCTATGGGGGTAGCGACGACGGTTTGCGCAACGCCTTTACCCCCTTGCAGGACTGCACTGCCAGTGTGGTAGGCTATGTTTCCTAGGCCTTTGATGCCTTGAAATAATAGACTCATAATCAAGCCTCTTTGTTATAAATTAATAATATTATTATAGACTAATTATCTTTTTATTACTATTTAAGTAATTATTTTAATGTGGTGGTGATTACTTAAGCAAAATGTTCAATAAATATTTTGAATGAGATGTAAGTGGCTGATAGACAATGAGATGGGCGGCTATTTGAAAAGAAGGGTCTTAGGAACCACAGGAGGCAGCTGGGCTTTTAGTTTGACTTGGTCAAGGGTTTTTTTGAATTCCTTGGGAGATTTCCTAGGTAGCTCAAGATAAGCTTTAATGACAAAACTGAGGAGTCCCTTAATATTATGGTTTGTACCTAGAAAGATGAAGAAGTCGTCGAGCTTGCCTAAAATAAGAGGGGATAATGCCTTATTGCCCAGGAAAGAGGCGATCTGTTCGAATGTATCGATTTCTTGACGTTCGGAAACGCAGACAAAATAGCTAAGCTGGTGCGCCCACTCATGCAGGTTTTCGACCAACAGCCGCGTTTTTTCGACCTTTTTTTCAATGGCCAAAGTCAGCCCATTTGATTCTTGTTCGTTTTGGACAAGAGCGCTTTCCACGCTGGCTTTTAGGGTCACGATAGTGCCATTTAAAAGGGCCTGATTATCCCTTTTAAGGGTCTCTGTTCTCCATATGTCAAAATGGCTCTGGAGCGTCGAAATAAGGGTTTGGACACGTTCTGGATAGGTCTTCGTTTTGATCCTTTGTAGGGTCAGCTGCAATTGCGTATAATGGCTTGTGGCACTTGGAAGGGGCTCTGTCTTTATTGCTGCTTCCAAGGGTGCAATAAGCTGGCCTAGATCTTCGGCCATTTCTTCGACTTTTTTACGGGTCTCTGCCAGTCTGACGAGGTCATCAATTTTTGTGCAAATCGGTTTGCTGAGGGTCTGAAATTGGTCGGAGGCTGCTTTGATGTGTGTTCTAGTCGAGGCATTAGTTTCGTTATTTGCCGTCTCGCGGCGTCTTCGAATGCTATCGACCAGATACCTGTCCTGCAATTGCACCAGCTTTTTTAAAGAAAGCAGGGTGAAATTCTTGACTTTAGAAAAATGGTCTCTGAACTCCGCAGTGTCATGTTTAAGACCGTCGATAAACAAATCAGCCTCGGCTTGAATCCGTTTGGAGGGATCTAACCTCTCTTCAATGACGCCCTGTATTCCATGCTTAACAGCATCTTTGAGCTCAACAGAAAAGTCCCTTTCTAGACGAGCTAGGCTGGTATCGGTATCGCCCATATTGAAACGAAGGCACTGTTGATGGATGTCCTGCATCACCTCTAATAGGCCTGCAGCAAAGGTTCTATCTTCAAGGAAGACCTGTAGGCCATGAATGATCTCTTCAGTTGCCTTTTGGATGCCTGGAGCATAGGCAAATCCCATCACTCCTTTCTTCCCTTGCTCAAAAAAGTTAGCAGGGGACAATTTCGCATGGAGATTGTGGATGTTGGATCCTTGAATATCGAGCAATTCTAAGAAGTTGGAAACGAGTTTTTTGATAGAATCTTGAACGTTTTTTTCAACGAAGCCCCTTTGCTCAAGAGCTAAGGTTTTTCGCGTGTTTTCTGCTTCGGCCTCCCGATCAGATCTGTTGACTTTCTGCAGTTTCTCATAGAGGGTTTTGTAAATTGAGTTCAGGGCAAGTTTGCCAAAATCCCAGGAGGCGCCGTCTTTATCAGTTAATTTGGAGTGGAGCTCTGAAACAATGGCGGTTTTTATAACTTTACGAAAGATTTTATTCATGCACCAGCGGCCGGGAGTGGTAAGGATATTCGCAGCCCAGGTGAGATAAGACCAAGAGATAAACCAAAGGGAAAGAAAAGGAGATTTGGATTCCTGGGCCCTTTGCTCAAAATGAGCCGTTGCAGTCTTCGACCAATTGAGGGCAGGGATATATTTATCGATTAAGGAGCTGATCAATTGGTTAATGAGGTCTTTAGATGTTAAATCTTTGCCGTGGCGGTCCTTGATTTTGATCTGGTCAATTGCATTGCCGATCGCCCCCTCAACAGTGGTTCCCAGGTTTTCGGTGTTTGAAATGGTCCTATATTGGGACTGAAGCCAGCCGATGAAGCCAAGCCCTGGCTCAATGCACATTTTAACAACCATGTCCAAACGGTCTTCGGGACTTAGCCCTATCGAATGCAGAGCGATATCTTTTGTTTGATCTAAAACGTGATCGACAATAAATAACACAGTAGGAGCCAGCAGCCAACAGGTGAATTTCTTCCACTTCTTTTGGAGGTAATTTAAATTGGAATTATCGATCTCGATATAAATAAGGTTTTGGAAAATTTCATTGGGACCTTTAAGGGGGTCCAAAGTTGTATTAGACTTCTGTATGAGAGCCGCCAGGACTCTACTCTCTTCTTCGGTCTTTTTTTCACCTTCTTCTTCTGGTTTTTGAACTGTGCATTCTTCCGGTAGAATCAGCAAGGCCAAACCGATCCGAAAACCCAAAGATTTTAACTCTTCGAATTCTTTGACGATGAGCGGGAGTGGGTTTTCAATGACTGGTTTTTGAGGAGAAGCTTTAACGCGGTTTTCATTTTTGACAGGTTTTATAGACGTCGTAGTAGTAGCTGTAGACGGCAGGACCGTTGTCATTTTCCCCACAAATTGTTCTGCGAGTTTTGCTTTGTGAGATTCGTATTGGAGGTTGCAACAGTCATCGACGAACTTGAATAGAGGTCGAAGAAAATCCTCTTCATTAGCTAGGTTTTCTTTGTACTTCAGAGCATTTGAAAGTGCTGTTAACTTTTGATGTTGATCGCGGTTAAGTACTTCAGGTAACCAGGCGCCTGGACTGTAACAGTCCTGTAAGCATTTTTTATGGTTAGGTAGGAATTCGCCTAGAGCTGTGATTGTCTTTTCCCGTAGTTGATCATCAATATCAATTTTCTTTAAGACCTTTTGATGGAGCTCTAACAAACAATCTCTAACTTTTCGTAGTGGAGTGTCGGGTGCAGGAGTGCCGAGAATGCTAACGCCCTTTTTCGCTGCCTGCTGGACGACCATATTGACAGCACGGTCTGTAACTTTATTTATCAGAGCTGAAGTAGTGCGGCCAGGAAGAGAAGCGCCCCACCACAATACCCGAGATGTGTTATCGGCAATTTGTGCTAAGAAGGAGAGCTTGGCTCGTCTTTCCAATTCTGAAGCCGATGCAAAAGATTGTACAAGAGCTGGAATTTGCTCATTAACTCTTGCAATCGGTAACGGGGAAGAATTGTCAGGTGCTTGCAGGCTGCCTGAGACATCCGTCGCATCGGTTTTTTCTTCGGCGCCCCAATTCGTAAGTCTTCCAAGTAGGGATGTGATCGTCCAAGTGCTTTGTCCCGGATTCTGAATTTGCTGTGACATAGATACTCATCAATATTTTACGGAATATTTATAAATTAAATCTTTGTTTAGTGCCATTGCAAATAATCATTTGCTAAAATGGATTTGACTCTGCGAGTTGAGAGTGCTATCTTCTTTTCTTAATGAAAAAAAGTCTCTTGCTCACATGTTCATTACTGACGATTTCGTTATTTTCCGAGGAAGATAATTGGAGCCTCAACGATGGGTTCGCTATTTGGGGCGACGTTGCGTTTTTTCGTCGAAATGAAGGGAATAACCACCGTTTAATCATCGATCATGGGGATGGAAAGCTAAATAGGTGCGGAAGTTGTAACTTTGACAGCTGCAAATCCAAGAAGCTTGTGAGTTCCTTTCATTATCAGCCCGGGTTTCAAGTGGGCATGGTCTACATGACATGCCATTCGCTTCTTGAGGCAAAATATCTCTTCGTTGAGCAGTGGGAGGCTTCTTGCCATCGAAACGATCCGGGGCTTTTATATTTTTCCGCCAGCAATCCCACTTACGCTCAAGATTTTTTCAAGGCGGATAAAGCTTCTGCTGAATATAAATCGCAATTTCAAAATGCCGAAGTGAACTACTTTTTCTATATTACGCCGCGCAGGGGAGACTATTATTCAGGCGGTTGGCTCGTTGGAGTGCGCTACATGAGCCTGACAGAAAATCTCGAAATGAAATTCCATAAAGGTTCTAACGAAAGTCCTTACCGAGTTCACGTTTGGAACCATATTCCTGCGATTCAAGTCGGAGGAACGCTCGGGTGGAATGCTTCAAGAGTTCTGAGCTGGGATGTCAACGCAAAGTTGGGAATTGGATTCGATTGCAGCCGGCAGCATACCTACTGGGGCGATGTCAATAACACCGTTGTACTCCGCGACTATCAGGTTTCTAGGTTTTCGCTCCCTTTAGTCGTAGGCGCTATGCTATCGATGACATATCAGCCTTGGAGATTCATCAATCTTCATGGAAATTACGAACTGATGTATTTGAATGGGGTCGCGCTTGCTCCCGATCAGATGAATAAAAGTACCAGTCATGAACACCGCCTCCGCTCATTTGGCCACGCCTTGATTCACGGAGCGACGCTGGGGATTACTTTCACATTCTAGAATTTCCGGGCAAAAAAAAGCTGGAGATGACTCATAACATAAGACGGCGCTCTTAAGGCTGCTACCTTCCGGTCCTGACCTGGTTCGAACTGTCCCACCTCATGAGGTCCCCAGCAAGTAAGTCATTTTACTCCAAATCGGAGTAAAAATGCTATTTTAAAGAATTTACTTTCTCCAATTTGGTTTGTGGGAAGAAAGCTTCGAGGATCTGAGGAGCTTTTTCGCCTTTTTCTGCTTGGGACTTAGCGCTATAGAGGCAGAGGCCGACGCCCGGTCCTTCACCAAAGCCTGTGAAGACTAGCTCATCCCCATGAGTCTTGATCGTAAAATCATTACTGCGGAGTTTTTGGGATCCAACAATTCTTTGAAAAGTTGTGAAATCAAAGTCTTTGACTTGTGTTTCGCCTGAGACCTTAACAGCGTAGACTTTCTCAGCCTGCGGGGTCACATAGAGATCAACACTTGTGACTTCTGGCATATGCGTAGCCTCAGCAAGCATAGATTTTGGCAAAGCGCAGGTCCACTTGCTTTGTTGACGGTCTTTGGCAGCAATCGGTGCGGTCACACCAGGCGGTGTGCTGATGGCTTTGCGGAATACAGCGGCAAAATCGACTGTTTTTCCAGCACTATTTTGAGTCCAGGTTGCTGCAAAAGGAGCCTCATTATATGTCATGATGAGGTGAAATGTACTGTCGACAGCACGATCGATATGTTTTCTAGGAAGGATGCTAGATCCTTGATATCCGACATCGGATGCAAGCACATGCCAAGCGGCTTGTTTATTGCGGCTGCCGATGAAATAAGCATTCGTGCGAGCAACGATCGCAACAGCGTTCATGACTTCGTCATGCAGCGGCTGGGTAAACACAGTTGATAAGGTCGATTTTAGGTAATGCTCGACGCCGACTTCATTGATGATATTGAGTTTACCATCATTGCTCCAGACTTCGATGCAGCCCCGATATTGAATACCGTTGACCACAAGACTGCTTTGCGAGTCGACTGGGACAAAGCGGAGTTGGTGGAATCCTTTAAAATCTTCACCCCATTTCAAACCGTATTCACTGACTGAAATCGTATGGCGGTTGCTGTTGATCCCTGAAGAAATTTTTGTTTCATCCAGCGGATAGTAAATCTCATACCGGCCCTTGGCTTCGAGTAAAGCCTCGGAAACTAGGCGGTGCAAAAGCACCTTCACAGTTGCCGGTTTGGATTTTTGAGAAAAATCTGTAGCTTGCGGAGCAGCAGCTGAAACGCTGATAGCGGCCAGCAAAACACTCCAAAAAGCGAATAGTTTAGCGATTGTTTTCATAAAATTCTCCCTGAGTAAACTTAAAAGGAAGTGTTCTTCCTAAATGTGTGTAAGCCAGTTTCGTTGCTTCGCGTCCGCGCAGAGTTCTTTTGAGGAATCCCTGCATAATAAGGTAAGGTTCATAGACCTCAGCGATCGTTTCGGCCTCTTCGCCGATGGCAACGGCCAGTGTGCTCACGCCGACAGGACCGCCATTATGGTGGTCGATGATGACGCTTAAAATCTTTTTATCCATTTCATCGAGGCCGCATTGATCGATAGCGAGCATTTCCAGCGCCTCGCATGCAGCTTTTTTATCAACCAGTGAAATATTACGGGTTTGAGCATAATCGCGCACCCATCTTAATAAATTGTTGGCAACGCGAGGTGTTCCGCGGGATCGCTGTGCAATGACTTCTGCAGCAGTAGAATCCAATTTAACTTTGAGAATTTGGCTCGAGCGCAAAATAATCTGCTGCAAAACTGGAGGTTCATAATAATCTAAGCGTGTCGTGAATGGAAAACGGGAGCGGAGAGGTCCGCTGAGGAGTCCGACGCGCGTTGTTGCGGCAACAAGGGTAAAATGGTTGAGCTTGACTTGCACCGACCGGGCAGACGGTCCGCTGTCGATCAAGAGATCGAGGGCAAAATCTTCCATTGCCGGATAAAGATATTCTTCGATTGTCTTGGAAAGACGGTGGATCTCATCAATAAAAAGAATATCGCCTTGTTTCAAATTGGTCAATAAACCGGCAAGGTCGCCTGCTTTTTCTATGACAGGGCCCGAAGTGACAGTCAGATTTGTTCCCATTGTTTTGGAGATGACATGGGCAAGCGTTGTTTTGCCAACTCCTGGAGGCCCATGGAAAAGGCAATGCCCAAGAGCTTCGCCGCGCTGACTCGCGGCCGACATCAATACATCGAGCCTTTCGCGGACAGCTTCTTGACCGACAAAGTCGTTAAGCGACTGCGGACGGAGCGTCGTTTCCAGCTTTTCGTCCGGTTTTGTCCAGGTGGATTCAACAAAATTATCAGGTCCCATTTACAAAACTCTAGCAAAAAACGATTTGCCGAGCTATACCTTTTAATAACTTGGGTTTCCCATTTTTTTGGATTGACAGGGTTGTTATCTGGGAAATCTGCTACGTTGCCCTGCTTTGACAACCCGCAAGGGGGTTGCCTGCGTCGGGGTCCCGCCTTTGGCGGCGCCTTACATATTCACCAGATAACAACCCTGTCAAAAAAATCGGAAACCCAAGTTAAAAAGAGGACAAGTTAATGAGCATCAAATCGGACAAGTGGATTCGTCAAATGGCCCAACAACACAAGATGATCGAACCTTTCATCGACGTACAAGTTCGTCATTGTGAAGGGCAGAAAGTCATTAGCTATGGCCTATCTAGTTATGGGTACGATCTACGTGTTGCCAGAGAGTTCAAAGTCTTCACCAATATTAATAACTCTTTGATCGATCCTAAAAATTTCCGTGACGATGCGTTTGTCAATATAGAAGGGGACTACTGCATCATCCCGCCTAATTCTTTTGCCCTTGCCCGTAGCGTTGAATATTTCCGCATTCCTCGGGATGTTCTGACGATCTGTCTTGGAAAATCGACTTATGCTCGCTGCGGTATTATCGTAAACGTCACTCCTTTCGAACCTGAGTGGGAAGGCCACGTTACGCTTGAGATTTCCAACACCACGCCTCTTCCAGCCAAGGTTTATGCTAATGAAGGGCTTGCTCAAGTGCTCTTTTATCAAGCATCAGAAGTCTGTGAGACGTCTTACAGAGACCGTGGCGGAAAATATCAGGGTCAGAGAAATATTACTCTCCCAATAGCCTAAGTTTTTGTGTCTTAACAATTTAAATCGTTGTCGAAAATCTTTTTGTGCGATAATATCGCATTTTAAAAAATTTCTCTTCGCAAAAAAACTTATCTCCATACAATCAGGCTTAAGATGGCGACAATTCACACCACTTCCTTGAGGCACCCGATCTCGCAACGGCATTGGCTGCACCGCTGCTGGTGGGTGATTGCTTTTGTGGCCCTTTGCGGTGTCCTTTATCTCCATGGCGTGCGGCAAAAAAATATCACCTTTCAAGAGATGACAGGCCGTCTTCAGACGCTAGAAGTGGAAAAGGCCCTTGCATTAGCAGAGCATGAAGAACTTCTTTTGCAGATCCAAAGCCAATCCGATCCTGCTTGGGTCGAAATGGTCCTCAAACGAAATCTTGGTTTAGTGCCTCAAGGACAGACCAAAGTCTATTTTCATCAGTGATTTTTTTTAAATTTTACGTTAGCATGCGTAGCAGATGATAGTATTAATCTTTGCCCTCGCTGTGCTTCTCTTTTTTTCCGGGCTCTTTTCGGCTTCCGAGACCGCGCTTTTTTCCCTGTCATCGTTGAAAGTTAAAACCTATAAACAAGATAAAGATCCCCGCAAGCAGCTCATTGCCCAGCTTCTTTCTTCTCCGCGCCAGCTTCTCGTGACGATCATCATGCTGAATGTCTCAATCAATATCTTAGTCCAAAACGTCACCTCTTCGATTTTTGGAGAGGCTTCTAGCTGGGCGCTCAACGTCGGTGTACCACTTGCTTTAACATTGATTTTAGGAGAAGTCATTCCAAAATCTCTTGGTTTGGTCAATAACGACCGGATTTCTTATCGGATGGCGCCGTTCATTCAAATGATGCAGACGGTATTAATGCCGATCAGACGGCTGCTTGTTTCGATGACCAATCACATTTCTCGGGTTCTTTTTTTCTTTCTGCAGAAAGAAGAGGAGATCTCTATTGATGAACTCCAGCATGCTCTCAGAACATCCCGCAAATTCGGGGTTTTAAATGAAGATGAGGCAGAACTCGTCCAAGGCTATTTGGCCTTGCAGGAATCAACTGTCAAAGAACGGATGCGCCCCCGTGAGGAAGTGCTTTTCTTTGATCTCGATGAGCCGCTGACGAAGTTGATGCATCTGTTTGTAGACCAAGAATGCTCCCGCATCCCTGTCTGCGATAAAGGTCTCGATCAAATTGTCGGCGTTGTCACTAGCCGGCTGTTTTTTCTCCACCGCGAAGAAGTCCGTACTATCGACGACCTAAAGACAATTTTAGAAAGGCCGTTTTTTGTCCCTGAAACAGTCCCGGCCAAGACATTACTCCGACAGTTCTATGATCGTCAGGACTCGTTTGCCATTGTCGTTGATGAATACGGCTCTGTTGCAGGAATCGTTGCCCTTGAAGACTTGGTAGAGACTGTCATTGGAGAAATCACCGACCGCCGCGATGAGACCAATCTTTATACGCAATCTGGAGAAGATGTGATCATTGCTAGCGGTAAAATGGAGCTCGCAGACTTAGAAAAGATTTTTGATGTCTCTTTTTCTTCTGAAAACAACATGGTGACCATCGGAGGCTATTTGACTGAAAAAATTGGAGACATCCCCAAGAGCGGCAGCAAATATCTCACCGATGATTTCCTTTTTCATGTTTTGGCTGCTGAGCCCACCAGAGTCCGCCGGGTCTATATCCGCCGCTTGAGGAAAAAACGATGAGCCATTCGTGGGAGTTTTTCCTGACTATCATCATTGCCTGCCTCGTGGTTCAAGGGTTCTTTGCCATGGCAGAGATGGCCTGCGTTTCCTTCAATAAAGTTCGGCTCCAATATTATGTCAGCAAAAACAACCGCCGTGCGATTTGGCTCAATGACCTATTGCAGCATCCCGGCCGTCTTTTTGGGACGGCCTTGATCTGTATTAATACCGCGCTCCAGGTCGGGTCAGAGGCCGCGCGCCGTTTTTACGAATCGATTAATCTAAGTCCTGATTGGGCGCCTCTTTCACAAGTTTGCATTGTTCTTATTTTTGCTGAGATTGCGCCGCTTTTTGCAGGACGCCGTTATGCCGAACATGCCGCAATGATCAGCGTCCCTGTACTTTACGGCTTTTCCTTTATCCTTCGCCCTGTCATCTGGCTCTTCGACGGATTTTGCCGCATTGTCCATCGAATTTTGGGAACCTCTCAAAAAGCCGGACTCTACTTAAGCAGGGAAGAGCTTCAAAAGATCTTAGAAGAAAAAGATGATGAAGAGTTCAATACAATCGCTTCCCATATATTTGCCCTCCGGAATATGACAGCGAAAGAACTCATGCAGCCGTTAAACAGCACACAGCTGATTCCGTCTATTTGCACCGTCTCAGAGATGCGATCGCTGCTCAATTCCCGTTATTCTCCTTTTGTCCCGATCTTTCACAAAGAGCCGGAAAATATCATTGCGATTGCCTATCCAAGAGATCTTCTCAGACTCCAAGAATCTAAAAAGGTCAGGGATTATGCTAGAGCGCCCTGGTTTATCACGGAAAAAGATTCGATCATGGCGATTTTGAGACAGTTTAGGCGCAATAACCAAAGCGTCGCCATAGTCCTCAACGAAGCAGGCCTTGCCCGGGGTATTTTGACTTTAGATGAAATTATCGATGAAATTTTTGGCCTCTCTGACACTTGGATGTCACTTGAAGAGATGGCGCCAAGGGCCCATCACGTGGTTGTAGACCGTACATTCCCAGGCGATACCAGGATTGAAGAGTTCAATAGATCATATCACGTTAACTTAGATTCTCATGGTGTAGAGACTTTAGAAGAGCTTGTGACCAAGCTCTTGGGGCACACGCCTGCACTTGGCGAAGTGGTCAGGATCGAACAATTCGAGCTCACAGTCGAAGAGGCTTCTCTTCTTGGCGGAGCTAAATCAATCGGTATCCGTACGATTTATTAAAAGCGGCCGATCGATGATCCATAAAGGGTTGCACAATTTTTCTAAAACCAATATACCGAAAATAAGCTTGCACAGGAAGAATCGCGATGGTTTATTTTTTAGTGCTCTGCAGTCTACTATTTTCTGCTTTCAATCCTTCGGTCCATGCTGAAGACAACTATCAGAATTGGGTAGAGAGCGGACTCACTGCGCCTCCAGAAAACCTTCCTGTTGTTGTCAATATTAGCTTGAATTTTCTTCATCTTGTCTCCATCAACGAACATGATCAAACATTTACCGCAGATATTTACTTACACTGCCGCTGGAACGACCCCCGCCTGAGCTACGAAGCTGTTGAGAACGCTCCTCCAAAAACATACATCGGGGATAGTTGTAAATATAAGTTAAATGAGATCTGGCGGCCAGATATTGAATTTGTCAATAGCGGTACCCCTGAGTACACCAATCGGTCCCTTTTTATTTATCCCGACGGCACAGTCCATCTTAATCAAGCCGTTACAGCCACATTTAGAAACAGATTTGACTATAGAAAGCTGCCATTCGATCAACAGAATTTGCAGATTGTCATCAGCTCATTTAGCTGGGATGACCAGGTCGTTGTTTTTAAAATAAATAAAGAAGGAGTGCAGTTTGGAAAAAAAATAGAGACTGCCTACGAGGAAATCGCAATTGTGGGAATCGATGCTAGCGTTACCGAACAAGTGGATCTGGGAACTTTAGATTCCAAGGGTTTTTCCGTCTTCACTGCCACACTACACATTCAACGCGCACCTCTCTTTTATAATTATCAGGTCTTTTTTCCCTTGCTTGTGGTGATAGGATTGTGTTGCGCCGTATTCTTTATCCCCCCAGAACTTATTGGGGACAAAATTCTAATTGTCCTAACCTCCGTACTGGTCTTTATCGCCACTAAATTTCTTCTCAATCAAGACCTGCCTAAGATTGGGTACCTGACATTTATAGATAAGGTTTTCTTCTTGTCGTACGTTTATGCAGGACTTGTGACTATCGTTTGCATTCTCGAGTATGGCATGTGGAAAAGGAAAGATCCCAATGCTGATCGATTCATTAAAATTGCGCGGTTGCTCTTCCCAGCTTTATACATTATTGCTTGCGTAGCTCTGATTCTGTCAGAAGTTTTCTAAAGGTATTTTTGAAAAGGTATAACCACTAAGGCGGGGACTTTGCATGCAGATTTTAGAAAAAGGGATCATCATACTGGTTGCTCTGCTTTTCCCCCTAATTGGCCACGCCGAGGAGTGGGAGGCACTGCTGAAAGAGTTTGAGCAGTACGCCGAAGAGTCAAGAGTTGCATCTCAAGCAGTTGGTATGTCGATTGCCATCGTAAAAGACGGTAAAAGGATCTATGCCAAAGGGTTTGGCGTGAGGAGTATCAATGATTCTCAACCTGTCACCCCTGAAACTCTTTTTCAGATCGGTTCGATGACCAAATCTTTTACTAGTGGACTAACTGCACTAGTTGTCGATCGCAAATTACTAAAATGGGAAGATCCCGTCATCCAATGGGTGCCCAATTTTTTGATGTATGATCCATGGGTAACGCGCTCATTTCAAATTGAGGACCTCTATGCGCAACGAAGCGGACTTGTTCACCATGCAGGAGATACTCAGTGCGTTTTAGGAGTATCGGCCAATCAAATGATCGCAAATCTTCACTATTATGAACCTGTGACAAGTTTTAGGGCCTCTTTTGCTTATCAGAATATTTTCTTTACCATCGGTGGGCTGGCACTTTTGAAAGCCACCGGGAAAAGTTGGCAGGCCCTACTGCAAAATGAGATTTTTCGTCCTTTAGGTATGAAATCTTCAAGCGTCGACCTTAGCTCTTACTTAAAAGTTCCCAATCGAGCCGGCTGGCATATGCTTAAAGATGATGGAACTGTAGAGCTTATCCCTGAGACTGCCGTATATGCCGGTACTGTATATACTATTGAAGCTTCAGGAGGAATCAATTCCACTGCTTTAGACATGTCAGAGTGGATCATGATGCAAGCAGATAGTGGACAGTTCCAGGGAAAGCGGATCATTTCTAAAGAAAACCTCGCACGCACGCACCAGGCACATGTCTATGCGGGAAAAGTGGACGATATAGACAGTTACTATTGCCTAGGCTGGGGACTGCAGGAATATTCTCCTTATCCGATCATTAGACATGATGGAGGAACTCTTGGCGCTAGCAACAATATGGCCATTATCCCTCAAGAGCGCCTTGGGATCGTTATCCTTTGCAATACCCGGGAATCGGTCTTGTCTGAAGCATTAGTCTTGAAGTTTTTCGATCTCTACTACAAAAAGCCAAACATCGACTGGACGAAAAAGCTGGTAGACTCTCAAAAAAAGAAGCAAGCTGGGGTATTGGCAAAGAAGACTCTAATCGCAAATCCGCTGCCTGCTTTACCTCTAAATGCATATACAGGTACCTACACTAATCCTGTTTATGGGGATCTGCTCATTACGGTTAGGGGAAATGATCTCATAGGGCAGATCGGGCCTAGGAAGACAGAGTGGATCTTTAAGCATTACAATCGGGATGCATTTTCACTCTGGTGGGCGCCATTTGAAGAGGGCTCGAGCAGAGTGCTTTTCTATATGGATGCTCAAAATAAACCAAACCAAGTTTTCATTGAGGCCTTATCTATAGACACGCAAGGGCTTTTTGTTAGAAAAAGCGAGGAAAACCAACGCTCTAACAAGGCGACAAGTTGCGTTAGCGAGGCACCTCGAAGCGTAACCGGCCTTTAAAACGGCTTTTTTGAGATGCGTTAACTTTTATTTTCGGTGATTTTTTTGAATTCTTCTGAGGCTGTCACATCAGCTAAAAATGTCTACTTTTCGCACGACGACAATAAGGCTTAAATCATAAGGAATTTCGATTCTTCCAGTCAGAGTCTCTGACTGGAAGGATTTCTCATTAAAATCACTTTTTTTCTTCAATAGATAACGAGTTAAAGTTGCTTTTGCTTCTTCACGAGCTGAGTGATTAGCTCGATGGCTGTATCTATTTCTTGCTCTGTTGTTGTGCGGCTTAAAGAAAACCGGATGCTTGAGCGAGCAAGAGAGGCAGGGATCTGCATATTGAGCAGGATCGGAGACGGCTCTAAGCCGCCGGAGGTGCACGCTGAACCGTGGCTAGCTGCAATGCCGGCTAGGTCCAGCTGCAGAAGAAGGGTCTCTCCATCGATGCCGGGAAATCCAATATGGGCGGTGTTGCAGATACGTGGGCCTTGTCCATGTACAACGATATTTCCAACCGTTTCCATCAGGCCGTCGGCCAGTTTATCGCGCAAAGTTTGCATGCGACTTGTCGCTGCAGGAAGCTCTACGGCTAGAAGTTCTATGGCTTTAGCAAGGCCGACAATCCCCAGGAGATTTTCTGTGCCAGCGCGTCTACCGTGTTCTTGAGATCCTCCGGTGATCTGAGGAGCTAATTTAAAGGGGGAGCGGACAAAGGCAATGCCAATGCCGGTTGGGCCATGGAGCTTATGACCGGAAAAGGCCATGCCGGAGACGCCTAAAGGGATCTGAAACTGTTCTTTACCGAGGATCTGAACACCGTCGACGATGAAAGGGATATTTCTTTTGTGGGCAATATCAGCGATTGTTTTGATGTCAGTTTTGACGCCTGTGATGTTATTAGCTGCAGTCAGGACGATGAGGCGGGTTTCAGGAGTGAGAGCCTCTTCGAGCTGATGAGGCTGCACAGCTCCCCAAAGACCTGCAGGAAGATAGGTGACCTTGGCGCCCAGCGATTGGAGGGTTTCTCTGACAGCAGGATGTTCAACATTGGAAGAAATGACATGAGTCCCTGGAATGTAAAAGCCTCTCAGAAGTAGATTGATCGCTTCGGTGCCACCGGAGGTAAAAACGAGCTCTTGGGGTTTGATGTGGAGGGTATGGGCAATGGTGTCGCGGGAATTTGTCAGAAGCTTTTTAGACTCTTGTCCAAAAGAATGAACGCTGGAGGAATTGAAGGGGATGGGAGTCAGCACTTCTTGCATTGCCTCAATCACGCGGAGATCAAGGGCTGTCGTGGCGTTGTTGTCGAGGTAGATTTTTTTCATGGATTTATCTTGATGATGAGGATGGTGATATTATCTGTGCCGCCGGCGTTTTTTGCAGCTTCGACAAGTTCGATGGCGGCTTCTTTGATGCTGGAGTTTCGTCTGAGGATTGTCTCCATCTGACGGTCGTTAAGGGCATCATGGAGTCCGTCGCTGCAAAGAAAATAGATGTCTCCTGGCTGAACTGTTGTCTGATGGATATCGGGTTCGACTGTAGGCGAAATCCCTAGAGCGCGGGTCAGGATGTTCTTGCGAGGGAACTTAGCGGCTGTTTCTTCGGTGAGCTCTCCTTGGGCTAGGAGCTCTTCACGGAGAGAATGATCCTGCGTCAAACGCTCAAGAATATTGCGGAAACGGTAGATCCTGCTGTCTCCGATGTTAGTGTAGATGAGTTCTTTGCCTAGAACCAGAAAACAACAAAGCGTAGTTCCCATGCCGGAGAGATCGGGATGTTTATGGGCAAGAGAACGGATCCAGGCATTTGCTTTTGTAAACGTTTGCTTGAAATGAGATTTGATGGCAGGGAGCGATGGATGGGGATGCTGACGAAGAAAACTCTCTAAGGCATCGCAGACATGAAGAACGGATTCCTTGGCTGCGACTTCGCCGCCGAGATGGCCGCCCATTCCGTCGGCAAGGATATAAAAATGGTCGTCGGGAAGCTCGTTCCAAATATCTTCGTTATTAGAACGAGTGGTGCCGATATCGGAAATGCCAAAACTTTCAATCAAGGGTAGCATCAAATTCATGGAGGGGTTACCAGCTCCCCTAGGAAAAGAGGGATTTTTGTCTGAAGATCAACAAGGGCAAAGATAAACGGATGATCAGCGATAAACTCTTTAGGTATTCCAGCAGTTGATTTGGTATTTATTGCAGCTCCGGTGGCTGCTGCTGCGACAATGCCGCTTTCATCAAGGGCAAAGTACGCCTCATGTAGAACTTTGCTTAAGAAAAGATCCATTTTGCCGTCGATTCCAGAGAAATTTGCTTTAGGAGTAAAGGCGCTTGAGATTCCCAACTGTGAAAGGATTTGATTGAGGTCAAACCTCTCTTTAAGGATAAATTTAGGAAGCCTGACATGGACTTTTGCTGCATCGAGACTCTCAAGCATTGCTTTGAACTTATTAGAAGTCATAAGAGATGAGAGGCTGGAAAAAATCTTTTCTTTGGGCAGGAAGACAACAAAGGCAATCTGGTGGGCTTCCATGGGGACCGCAATGGTCTGAAAAGTCTCATCTTCAACGTACAAAAAGGGAGCAGTCTGCTCCATCATGGGGATTTTGACGATCGAATCTGTATTTGTCCAAAAACTCTGAGGAGTTGTCATTTTTGGGTCGAAAGGCCTTAGAAATTTTGCGCTGAAGTAAAGAGCATTTGCAAGGACAAGGCGCGTTGTGCTTTCAAGATCGCTGGGAGCAAAAAGCTCTGTGATCTTCTTATCGGTGTGCTCTGCTATCCATTGATTGATGGTATTTGCGGCTGTTTGGGAAACGGAAAAGTCTAGGGATTTGATAGAGGCGTGAAAATCGGTTTCGATTCTTTTGCGAAAATCGGCCCGGATAGCAAATTTCGGCGCGACCCAAAGGCTATTAGCGATTTTCAGATGGCCTTGCAGAGATTCATTATTTGCGGTGAGGGCATCGGAAAGCTTGGAAAGATTAGGAGGAAGTCGCAGGACCTTTTGCATCTCCTTCAAAGTATCTCCTTGAGCGCCGGCAGCCGTCATGGAAAGACAGGAATAGATAGAGTAGGGGGAGAAGATTGTGTTTTTTTCGTTTTTGGCAGCGGCAGGAAAAAGATCCCAGCCGAAGCTAGAAACGCCGTCAAGGGAAAGGTCTGCAAAAATGGGCCTGAAAAAACAAATGATAAGAAGTAAGAGTCTTTTCATCGAGTAACCTCATCCGAATAAAATTCGCACGCTGCTGATAAAGTTGAATGCCAGGTGCAGTCCTATGGAAGCATATAGTGAACCTTGCTTCTCGTAAACATATCCCAAAAAAGAGCCGAATACAAATAAAGAGACGATGAGGGAGATGTTGCCGTAACCTTGCTCTGGAGAGAAGTGGAAAAGGCCAAAACAAGCTGAGGCGACCATGATTGCAGCTTTTGGCGGCAGACGTCTTTTTAAATATGTCTGCAAAGCGCCCCGGAATAAAAATTCTTCGACAATAGGAGCGATGATCACAATTGAGATGAGAGCTAGGATGGCCATTGCGGGGTTTTCAAGAGTTGTTTTCAGATATTTAACGGCAACCTGCTCATAACTTTCAAAACGGAAAATGACAAAGAGGAGCATATCAAAAAACTGCCCGATAACTTGAACGACAGGGAAGGCAACCAGCCAGGCGACGGCGCCTAGCAAAAAATCATACAAAGGTGATGTAGGGGGCTGGATCGCGGGATTTTTCCAAATCTTATTAAATATTCCCTTGGCCTGTGTACTGCAATAGACGAAGAATCCAACTAGCATGAAAACAATTAAGACGAACTGTAAAAATATGATCATGCCCGTTGTGGGGGCAGTCTGAGAATATTTTTGCAGCAGCGCTCCAAAGTAGCTGGACAAAACATACGTCACGCCGATGTAGATGACAAAAAGATAGCCGACATGTCTAAAGGCTATCGGCGGTGCTGGATAAAAACGGCAGCTATAGAATCCTTTTTTCCATGCAATCGTATTTGTGATCAGTCCGATTAAACCAAAAACGAGGATGATGTAGATTGAATCTGCAATCATCCTATTTAGCGCCTGCGATAAGGATGTAATCTTCTACGCGGGTTGCTAGCTCTTTGCAAAGCTGGTCGTGGGCAATTCCAAGAGGAGAGACATCAAAAGCTTCGTCTCCCCACGCGACTTGGCTGAAATTAGCTTTGGTAAACTGTCTTGGAACATGATGAGACTGTTCGACGATTTCCTGTAAAACAACCTTCGGTGTTTTTTCTCTGACATCGATGACGCGGACACGGACAGATATCGAGAGTAGAGCAGGGGAATCTTCTTTTGACATCACAGGAACTTCAGTATGTTTCATCAGTTCCATGAAGACGACAAATTCGTTTTGTGGGAAAGCTCTTCGGACCCATGAGGTATCGATATCGAAAGGATCATGAGCAGACAGCGCTTTTTCAGCTTGGATAGCAACCGGCTGTTCACCGATCATGTAAACTTTATTTTTTTGGGACAGGCGCTCGCGTATAGCTTTGGTTAATTCTTGTGAGACATTCCAATTGAGATCGCTTTTGGAAGTGTCAATGACAGGAACGAAGCTGACTATCGGCCGGTTAGAAGCTCTTGCTTCTGAAAAAATAGTTAACTGATCGCCGTTCTGGTAACATCCACCCAAGATCAAAGAAATCGCGCATAAAAGAACAGCTCCCCGGTACATTTAAAACCTCCACAACAGTTTCTTAATCCTAAATTACCAAAAGTTGAATTCCATTACAACGACCCTCTTCATCAAAGTGCGATCAAAATAAGTGATGAATGGGCTTCCATCTTGCAGATCACTTTCTGGGGCTGGAACTGCGTTGGGTTGTCGATGTAGTCATTTGGAGTTGCTAAAGCCGTATCAACAATTCGATACCATTTTTTACCTTCCGGTGCCGGTGGAAGATGGACTGTTGGGCGAATATCAGTTGCATTGAAAGCGATATAAAGATGATTTCCCTTGGCTTTATCCTTCAGCGTATAGGCGACGAACCGGCTTGAGGGCGACCAATCAGGCTCAAAAGGGTTAAGTCCATGCCAATCGATATCGTCCGTTTGCAGAAATTCCGTCCGTTTAAGCAAAGGATTATTTTTCCTTAACGCGATCATCGATTTGAAAAAATGGAATAGCTCTTTTTCTTGGTCCAGCTGATTCCAAAGAAAATCGTTGATTGGTCCTTGTTGACACCAGGTATTATTATTGCCGCCGTTGGTATGGCCATACTCATCTCCCATGAGCATCATGGGTGTTCCTACAGAGACCATGAGAGCAACGACAAAATTCTTCATTTGTCTTTGCCGGAACATTAAAATTTTGGTGTTGCTTGTGGGTCCTTCATGTCCGCAGTTCCAGCTTTCATTGTCGTTAGCACCGTCTTGATTATTTTCTCCATTGGCCAGGTTATGCTTGTGATTGTAGCTGACGAGATCGTGCAGGCTGAAACCGTCATGGGCAGTGATAAAATTAATGCTGAAATACGGCCTGCCTTCGTAGTTATAAAGATCTTGAGAGCCTGTGACAACGCCAGCAAAGGGGCCGGCATTTCCTTCGGTCCCTTTAATAAATTTCCTGACGATATCGCGGTACTTGCCGTTCCATTCGGCCCAGCGGCCATAAGAGGGGAAGTTTCCGACTTGATAAAGGCCTGCGGCATCCCAGGCTTCAGCGATGAGTTTAGCATTGCTGATCAAAGGATCTTCGGCAATCCGGCGGACGACCGGCGGATCCTCTAAAGGATAGCCCTGCTCATTCCTGGTTAAGATCGAAGCCAGGTCAAAACGGAATCCATCGATATGCATTTCGTTGACCCAGTATCTGAGCGAATCGATGATCAGGTCGCTGGCGATCGGATTGTTGCAATTGAAAGTATTTCCACAGCCCGTGTAATTGTAATACTCTCCCTTAGGACCCAAAAGGTAGTACGACTTATTATCGAGCCCCCGGAATGAATAGTTCGGGCCTTCTTCGTTACCTTCGGCAGTGTGGTTGTAGACGACATCGAGAATCACTTCGATCCCATTTTTGTGAAGTTCTTTCACAAGAGTTTTAAACTCATCGATGACAGTGCACTTATCGGAAGAGGTTCCGTACCTGTTCATCAAACTAAAAAAATTAACTGTTGAGTATCCCCAATAGTTGCAGAGTGTTTTGCCCGTTTCAGGATTGACCCTTTGATTTTCACATTCATTGAATTCAAAAATAGGTAAAAGCTCAACTGCATTGACGCCCAATTCTTTAAGGTGGGGGATTTTTTCGATCATGCCAAGGAACGTTCCGGGCTGTTTGACATGGCTCGACGGGTCTAGGGTGTAGCTCCTGACATGCATCTCGTAGATGACTAAATTCTGGAAAGGGATCATCGGAGGCGTATCATTTTCCCAATCGAATGGAGCCGTTTCGTTGTGATGTCGGCCGAGTGGTTTTCTTTCAGAATAAGACGGACTGGACCATTCGTGGCTGGTATTGACGCAGGTTGCGTACGGATCTAGCAGCAATTCTTTGCCAATTTGGATTCCATAGTCAAAAATGCAAGAAAGTTTTTTAACTTCGATATGCCAGACTGTATCTGTCCGATGGATGTCGGGATCAAGGGTAAAATGGGCAAATGGGGTCTTTTCACCTGGTGCAAAGAGCACTAAAGAGACATCATCATCTGTTGAGGAGTGAAAAGCAAAGTTGACACCAGTATCTAATTTGGTGACTCCTAGGGGGCAGGGTTCGCCTGCTGCAGTTTCAAAAGTATGATCCATTTAACTTTCTTAATACATAAGTAGGATTGTATTTGCAATTTTTTTGACAAATTGAGAAACTGCTTTCTTACACGGGGCAGACTTTTTCTATTTAGGATGAGTTTATGTCCAAAGAATTTATGAGGAGAACGTTCAATGTCTTATGAGAACGCCAAGGCAAACCTGAAAGAGTTCGGTAAAGAACTTAATCTGGAGCTGCAGTTTGATGAGAACCACACCTGTATTTTAGGTATTGATAATACCTTTTCGTTGCATTTGACCTATGAGCCGCATTCAGACCGCCTCTACCTGTATTCTCCGATTCTTGATGGTCTTCCTAAAGACTCAGGGAATCGCTTGAAACTGTACGAGTCGCTCTTGGAAGGTTCCATGCTCGGCGGCCAGATGGCCGGCGGAGGCATTGGAGTTGCTG
>CAZFXE010000002.1:0-51522 GCA_964522945.1 uncultured bacterium | reverse complement strand
GCATCAATAGCCTCTAAGAAGATCTTCTCAAAATGCGCAGGTGAAAATAGCTGCGCTTTTTCACTTTGCAAATAGCTTTGGATCCGGTCTAGGTATCCTTGATACTCTTCCTTCGTCATCTTCTTTAGGTATAGATAGAGCTCATCGAGCGTCTCAAACTTTCGACGGTCGATGAAACAATCGGCAGGAATAAAATCAGTGACGTTGGCAGGGCCCCAATAGACAGGAACATTGCCAGCAGCAAAACAGTCAAAGATCTTTTCTGAGATATAGCCAGGGACATCACGGCAGTTTTCATAGCAAATGCTGAACTTGTAGTTTTTGATGACGTTGATTTTATCTGTGACAGGCCCGCGGTAAGATTTGTAAGCCGTTTTATTCCAGTTACGGCCGTAGAACTCAAAACCGTCTTCTTCCATTTTTTCAAAAAACTCAATAGCCTTCACACGGTGGCTATAGAGCTCTTGTGGATATTTACTAGGATATTTTTGGAGATTGGGCACATGCCCGGAAACTAGCGCACAAAACTTCTTTTCCTCAAATGGAACGGTCTCCGAAATCATCGGCAAGAGGACAGGGTAGAAAAACTTAAAGAACTTCTTGTTATCGACAAGCTCGTCATTCCAGGTGTAGATCTTGGAAAAACATTTATGGAGCTTAGGGTAGTACATTTTTTTCAGGCGGATCTCCGGCTCCCACATGAAAAGAACTGTTTTTTCTTTGGGCAATTTAGCGACATGATGATCCCGGTAGAAATAATGAGGGATGTTCATGAAAATGATCTTGCGAAGATCTTTTTTGAGCTCTATTGATTTAGGATAGTCCAGAGCAAACTTTCTAAGTATTTTACCGAAGCGGCTTTGACTTTTTTTGAATCCCTTTCCGTACTGATCCAGATCTGTTGCATAAACCGTCGCATCGACGTGGTTTTTTTTCAAAATTTCATTGTATGCTTCTGGCTCAGCTACGCCATTACACATCACCTCAACTCGGTCAGCCGATGCAGTAGCTACAAAAAGAAAAGAACATAAAATTAATTTACGCAACATGTATCAACCATAGAGAAGAAATGCTAAATTATACGATTAATATGTGCAAGACTTAGATACTTTCCACGATGATGGTATTCGTAGCACCCTTGATCCAGAAAGGCGATCCGGTGATGATGACGACGAGATCTCCTTTTTGCAGATGCTTTGTTTTGACCGCATAGTCCGAAAGCGTCTTGATCGCATCGGATACGTTGGGGGTAACTTCCGTTTTAACAGGGATCACTCCCCAGAGAAAGGCCATCTGGTGGTAAGCTTTTTCACTGGGTGTCATTGCAAAGATCGGCATTTGCGGCCGGAACCTAGAAGTTATCCTAGCTGTAGATCCGCTATTGGTAAAAACAAAGAGTGCTTTGGCATCTGAACTATATGCGGTCCGAACTGCAGCACCGGTCACCGATGTCGAAACATCGGCAAATCCTAAAGCAACTTGATGGGCAAAAAAGTCTTTATATGAAAAATCTTGCTCAGATTCCTGGACGATGCTCTTCATCATTTTCACGGTCTCAATCGGATAGCTGCCCACGGCTGTTTCCCCTGAGAGCATCACCGAAGAAGAGCTGTCATAGATCGCGTTAGCAACATCGGAGACTTCCGCCCGTGTGGGGCGAGGATTTTTAATCATCGATTCAAGCATCTGCGTTGCTGTGACAATAGGTTTTGCAACATGGAGGCATTTCCGGATCATCATCTTTTGAAGTCCTGGGACTTTTTCCAGCGGCAGTTCGACACCAAGGTCTCCCCTTGCAACCATAATTCCATCGGCCACTTCCAAGATTGAATCGAAGTTCTGAACTCCCAGACTATTTTCGATTTTGGCGATCACTAAAATATCGGATTTTCCTTGAGATGCTAAAAGCTTTTGGATCTCTAAGACGTGATCGGCTGAGCGGACAAATGACGCAGCGATCAAATCGACATCGTTTTTACATGCAAATGTGATATCGCTGACATCTTGCTCGGTCATCGCAGGAAGGTTGATCTGGGCATTCGGGATGCTGACGCTTTTATGGCTTTTGATGGTCCCAGCATTTTCCAGCTCAAGCAGGACGCCTTTGGCAGAGACTTCAACGGCTTTAGCAATGATATACCCATCATCCAGCAGCAGCCTCATGCCGGGCTCGACATCGTCTAAAACTTCTGGAGGGGTCAAAGAGATCTGTTTGTCGTCTCCCATCACCTTTTCTTTGACGAGCAAGATCTTTTGCTTAGCTTGGACAGGCACAGCGCCATTTTTCATGTCGCCTAGGCGGATTTCAGGACCTTTGGTGTCGACCATAATGGCAAGAGGCACTTTTTTGGACATGCGAGCTTTTTTGAGATTTTCGATGACTTTCTTGTGCTCTTCATGCGTGCCATGGCTGAAATTGATCCGGGCAACGTTCATGCCGGCATCGATGAGCTCGAGGATTTTTTCGTAGTCTGAGACCGCAGGCCCCATGGTACAGATAATCTTTGTCCGTGTCATAAATTTCATCATAGACACTTACTTGGACGATTTCAAGTGTTCTCTCTGACGAAAAAAACTGGCTGCTCTCCGGAAGCTTAGATGGAAGAGAAGCCGGAGCGATCATTTTATCGACGGCCAGAGAATTAGCGGCAGACTCGTTCTCAAAACCAGAAGACCGCTAAGTCGAATGGCCCGGCCTGCTACCTTTTTCTTCTCAGATCTCACTAAATTCATATCTAAAATATGTTCTTGGATCCAGCCACGTAAACTGTGTTTTCTTCAATTTGGGCTCATCTTCCAAGAAGATTTGTTCTTGTGTAAAATTGATACTGGTGTCCTGAAACTTTTCATCCCAAGGCAACGTTTCGTACAATTCTAACTGACCTTCTTCACACAAATCTGACTTATCTAAGGGCAATTCTTTGTCTTTGCTCTTATCCTTTTTTGGAGAAGAGAACCAAGTCACCGGGTTCCAAGAAGATGGAAGACATGAAGCAATTTTTTTGCTTTTTCCTCTTGTCCACATTCTTATATCACTCAAAACCGATTTCACGACAAGACTAACACCAATGGTACCACAAGGGACACCTGTCTGTGCCTGAATAGCATATCCACCAACCGTAACCCCTGTAAGCAGTGTGTAACGTACAAGCTGGGGTGTTGTTTTAATGACAGGTTTAATGGTAGCGCAAAAGAGATCAGTTGCAAGTATTGGTGTCAAAGAGTTTGGTAAATATGTGTATGCAAGTACAGTTGCTGTAAGTGCAGATGCTGACATAGCTCCTTTTTTCCAGGCACCTGTAGAATCCTTTTTCTCTTTATCCGCTATTGTTAATTCTTCAACTGCTCGTCCCTTTTCTCCATTACAACACCACGCATTTTCGCGAAATGCTCCCTTGGCCCCCTTTTTCACGTCAAATGTGAGCAAACCAAAGGAAAAGTCACATATAGCAGGAAAAATCTTCCTGGGAATGGAAATAACCCCTCCGAAATCGCAAAAAGCAGCAAAGCCTAATGCACTGGCGTGTACAACATACCGAGGAATAAGAGGAGTCGGCCTGATGACAGATTTGAGCACTTTACGCAAGAGACCCATCATGCAATAGCTTGTAAAAGACCCAGGTACAAATACGTTGCTCGCAAGTGCTGAAAGAACGGAGACGGCCGTAATTCCTACTCGTGCACATAGGTGCGGTTTACCATTTTCATTCTGTATTAAGGCAACACCAGGTTGAAGGCATCCATCAATATTTTCTTCGATATGCCGATAGTCCCCATTTTTTGAACAGAGCCATGGAGTGGACGTGTCCTCATCGTCATCTTCGCTGTCATCATCATCTCCTTCCACTTTATTATTTGCCCTTTGAAGGTATTTACCTACATCATTGGATGCAAACTTGATGGAAGCTCCGCTTAAAAAAGGAAAAACTCGCTTCCCTACATCCCCCCCAAGCGCTTCAACAGCAAACGCAGACCCCATTACCAAGGGATATACAACGGCACGAGGAAAGACGGGGGCTTCCCCTATCATGGGTTTTAGAGTTGCTGTAGTGTAATTGGTCAGATAGACAGAAAGCATTTTTCCGTCTTTACTATTCGGATCGAGCGCAATCGCACTCCCTAGCGTCGTGAGAGTTGCTCCGGTTCCGATAATTCCTTTCGTAATAGATGTGGGTTTATTTTTCTTATTAACAAAACATTCTTTGATTTGACAATCACTTAATTTATTACCAGAACATGTTGTAAAACAAGACATAACTATCCTTTGTTTTTAATTATTAATAACAATTATTATACTTAAATTAATAATACTATTCAATAATTTGATCTAACTGCCAATAATATTAATGTAACTGACTAAGCATCAATTAAAAACTCATATCTGCCGGTTGACAATAACCTAAATCGTTTATATATAACACATTAAGATAGATGTGGTTATGTATCTATTTGCTAACAAGAATATTGAAAAAATACTGAGGTACCTAAATCTTCACAACAAGGCCAATGCGACGGAGTTAAGCCGTTCTTTCGAATCCGCGCTTGATCCCATAAAAAACTAGAGGAAGGCGGCCTCCTGGCTAGTTTTTTAGAAGGAAGAACCCGCGTTTTCCAATGGAATCCCCGTTATCCATTCCTAAAAGAAATTCAGAATCTTGCACAAAAGGCTTATGCCCCCCAATATTCAGGAACGTTACTTCCAGCAAAAGAAGTGAAAAAGGCCAAAAAAATCAGAACAACCTCTATAGATGTCTAAAGCGACAATCGGGTTTGAACCAATGACCCACGGGGGGATCATCCCCCTCCGCAGGAAATAACTATTTCAGACGAAGTTCACAACCGACATGTGCAAACGGGCCTTTATCGGTGTTGTGGAACTCTGCACTTAATTTTCCCGTGAAAAATTCTGAAAATTCTTTCCAGCTTTTCCCATCCAGGCTAAATAAATACATCTCTTCAACGTATTTCACAAAACAGCTCTTTAAGATTTTCACACTTGAATGGCCTTCCAGTGCTAGAAACTCTCCTTTGAGAGAAAGAGTCAAAGGCAGCACCATCCCAGCTGGACATTTCACGATAGTATCTTGCATTTTGCCTTGAGTAAAACTCTCAATATTCTCATCTGTGATTTCATTCAAACTCACCACTTGATTTGCCGCACACATTGCGGTTCCAAGAACTCCGACTAGCAGCATTTTCTTCATCATAAAGGCTCCTTTACTACACTTGTAGTATTTAGGGTTAAAAAAAGGCATTAAAAAATCCAAAATTGTCCAAAAAATATCACGGTCAAAAGGCTAAAAATAGCAATGCTCTGGGCAATCCTAATCCCCAAAGATCTTTTGCTTGCAGGTTTAACGAGAGCTTTGATGCGGCCAAGCAGGCGGCCCTTTTCAATAAAATACATGACTGGAAGGCATGGAGAGTTTGTTTTAGCGCTGCGCGCTGTTTTTGCAATCGCGCTGGCTAAATCAATCGGCAAGAGATTGAATTTGGAAATTTTATCATCGCAGGCAAGCTCTTGGGCCAGTTCTAAACGGGATTGCCATCTTTTTGTTGGAATCCACCAAAAGAGAGTCGAAAGCATCGCTTGAATCGCCCTAAAGAGGGAATCTTTCCACTGTAGGTGGTCTAGCTCATGAACACAAATTGCTTCAAATTCGGCTTGAGAAAGAGTTCGAATTAGGTTTTGTGGGAAAATAATGCGGCGGCTCACTGCGCAAGGGACATCGATCTTTGTTGAGATGAGGATTTTCACTTTGCTTTTTTCCAAAGCAGCTTCCACCGCGCAAGAGACTACCCGCAAGCAGGGCAAAGCATTTCGAAGGATCTCCTTCACTTGTTTTTTAGCTTTTAGTGCCTGCAATAGCTTCACACTACAGAGTCCAACAGAAATAGCAAGAGCTAGGGTGACAATCGTTTTGATCCACAGAGGGTCGATCGAAAGGGCAATCACATCGGCTATAGTGAAGGTTTTTCCACCCTCCACAGAGAAATATATACCGGAACTTAATGGGAAAGGGGTAAGAGAAGTCGGATAGGTAAACGACACATTGATTGCACGAGTCCCAGGCATGCAGAGCAAGGGATTGATTTGCGAGCTGAGCGCCCATCTGGAAAAGTTATAGAGGAATAAATCAAAACCGACCTTGAAAAGTGGGAGGCTTAAAGCAAGCGCTTGAATCCTCGGCTGCTTGATCCTGCATGCCCATAATAAAAACTTCACCAAAAGCGCCACGGTAAAAAAAGCAAGGACGCTATTGATTAAGACGTTAAAGGCGTAGATCCAGGCTAAATTCATTTTTTGGCCTTTTTAACTTCGTGGATGAGTTTTTCCATTTCAGAAAGCTCTTCTTCCGTGATGTCATCCCCTGATTCTAGGAGATAGCTGATCATCGAGGCCGACCTTCCTCCAAAGATTTTCTGCTTTAACCTTTCTAAAAGATGCGAAGGTTTTTTCAACCGATTCATTGAATAGTGGTACTGAAGTCCGCTCCGCTCTCGCTGCAATTCTTTTTTTTCAACCAGGCGGGACATGACTGTCATGATCGTAGTATACTTGTCGTCTTCACCTATCAATTTTAAAACATCTTTGACAGTCAGCTGCTCATTTGTTTTAAAAAGGCTTAGGATCGCAAGTTCGAGTTCGCCAAATATCCGTTTTTTTGTCATAACGCCAGAGATTACTACAATCGTAGTATTTTAGTCAAATATCCCGAGTTCGGGTATAGTGGCATGTTATGAAAATCGTATTGAAAAAAGTTCGAGTCCACAATCTCAAAGATGTCGATCTTGAACTCGAGCCCAATCAGTTCATTGTCTTTTCTGGAGTTTCAGGCTCGGGAAAATCTTCGCTTGCCTTCGATACGATTTATGTCGAAGGACAAAGGAGGTATGTCGAATCGCTTTCTGCCTACGCGAGAAGACACCTCGGCGATTTTCCAAAACCCGATGCGGAGCTGATCTCAGGGATTTCCCCAACGATTGCCATCGAGCAGAAAACCGCCGGCCGAAGTCCCCGATCGACTGTGGGAACCATGACTGGCATCTATGATTTTTTAAGAGTGCTTTTTGCTAGAACCGCTGTGGCCCACTGCCCTGTCAGTGGAGAAGTCGTTGCCCCGCAAAACACGCTCCAAATCATGGAAGCGATCCAAGCGCTTCCAAAAGGAACGCGTCTACTTATTTTGAGTCCTTATGCCAAAGCTAAAAAGGGAGAGTTCAAAGACGATTTTGCAGAACTCTTACGCCGTGGCTTTACTCGGATCCGCTTAGACGGCACCGTTGTCGAAATCACCGATGAGATCCGCGTCGATAAACAAAAACCGCACGATATCGATATCGTGATCGACAGGATCGCTCTTCCCGACAATGACCGCATTAAAGAGGCCGTCACACAAGCTCTTGATTTGGGAAAAGGCATCATGAGCATTTTTAATCCCGAGTCCAAAGAAGAAACCCTCTTTTCTCAACATGCCTATGCCTTTAAGTCAGGACTTTCTTATCCACCTCTTGAGCCGCATGACTTTTCATTTAACCATCCGCTTGGGATGTGCCCTTCTTGCCAGGGTCTTGGCGTGACGCGGACATTTAATTTAGATTTGATTATTAAACCCGAGTTTAGCATCGCTGATGACTGCTGCTCAGTCGCTCCGTCGTACACCACTGTCCGGTATGGCAACATCTATAATAATCTCGCGAGAATTTTAAAGTTCGATATCAAAACTCCGTGGAAAAAACTATCCGATGAGGCAAAGCACGCTTTCCTCTATGGCCTTCCAGACAAATGGGTCCGGATGAACTTCGTCCATCCGCATAAAAAATCCCGCTGGATGGAATTTATTAAATGGCGCGGCGTCCTCAATGAAGCGTTCGACAGATATCAAGCAGCGACCAGCGAAGTCTATCGCCAAAACATGCACGAGCTGATGGAAGAATCCATTTGCCCGTCTTGCAAAGGCAGCCGTTTAAAACCGTACGCCTCTGCAGCTAAGCTTAAAAACAAAACGATTGCAGAAATCACCGCACTTTCAATCGATGAAGCGGCAGATTTTTTCAAAGATGTCATCCGCACGAAAATCTCCGAAGAGCTCCTGAAGGAAATCTCCGAACGGCTCCGCTTTTTACTCGGTGTGGGCCTTAGCTACATTACGCTAGAGCGGTCCTCTCCGACTTTATCTGGCGGAGAATCCCAGAGGGTCCGTTTAGCCTCTCAGATCGGATCAGGCCTTGTCAGCACCACGTATGTGCTCGATGAGCCGTCCATTGGCCTCCATCCGATTGACAATGCCAAATTGCTTCTCACACTCAAAACTCTGCGCGATAAAGGCAATACTGTCATCGTTGTTGAACACGACGCCGAGACGCTATTTGGAGCCGATTGGATTGTGGATATCGGACCACTAGCTGGAGAAAAAGGGGGAGAAATTCTCTATTCAGGACCCGTGAAAGGATTATTAAAATGCTCCAACTCTCTGACGGGTAATTATCTCTCCGGCAAACTCAAGATCCCTATCCCGAAAGAAAGGCGCAAACCATCCAAGAACAAAATCGAAATAAAAAAAGCCTCGCATCACAACCTGCAAAAAATCGATGTCGGATTTCCTCTTGGAATTTTTATAGCTGTGACAGGCGTCTCAGGATCCGGAAAATCTTCTCTTATTTCTGATCTGTTGTACCCGGCACTGTCCAATCACTTGCATAGTTCTCGATTGCCGGTAGGTAAACACTCAAAGATTGAAGGCCTTGACCTCATTGATAAAGTGATTGCTATCGATCAGACGCCAATCGGAAGAACTCCCCGTTCGAATCCTTCCACCTACATCAAACTCTTCGATGATATCCGTGATCTTTTTAGTGGGCTGCCGGAGAGTGTTGCAAATGGATTTAAACCAGGACGATTTAGCTTCAATGTGAAAGAAGGCTCCTGCCCTCATTGCAGCGGCATGGGGATGATCAAAATCGACATGGACTTCCTGGAAGACGAGTGGGTCACCTGCATCCATTGCAAAGGAAAGCGGTTTGATGAAAAAACGCTATCGTGTCTCTACAAAGGCAAAAGCATCCACGACGTGCTCGAGATGAGTGTTGTCGAAGCGGCCGAGTTTTTCTCCGCACTCCCGCATATCAAAGTCAAACTCGAAACACTCCTGCGCGTTGGTCTTGATTATCTTCGCCTTGGCCAGCCTTCTCCGACACTCTCAGGCGGTGAAGCCCAACGGATTAAGCTCGCAAAAGAGCTCTCCCGGCCGTCGACTGGAAAAACCTTCTATATCCTCGATGAGCCGACAACCGGCCTTCATTTCCACGACATCGGCAAGCTGATCGAAATCTTGCAATCGCTTGTCAATCGCGGCAACACTGTTCTCGTGATCGAGCACAATATGGACCTTGTCAAAACAACCGATTGGATCATCGAGCTGGGACCTGAAGGCGGCCCCGGCGGAGGAAAGCTCGTTGCCGAAGGCTCTCCTGAGAAAATTGCCCAAGGAAAAACTGCAACAGCGCTCGCTCTGAAAGAACTGTTTGAAGCTCCGACTGTGGGCAAAACGGCAGTTAAACCACTCGAGCACATCATCGTCGAAGGCGCCTGCCAAAACAATCTGAAAGACATCTCTGTCCAAATTCCCCGTGGGAAAATCACCCTTTGCACGGGACCGTCAGGTTCTGGAAAAAGCTCATTTGCATTTGAGACCATCTACGCAGAAGGCCAAAGACGGTATGTCGATTCGATGTCGCCGTTTGCAAGACAGTTCATCAAGCAGATGTCGAAACCCAAAGTTGAACACATCGATGGCCTTTCCCCTGCCATTGCCATCGAGCAGAAAAGTCATGCCGGAAACCCCCGCAGTACTGTCGGCACCATGACCGAGGCGTATGACTTCATCCGGATCCTTTATGCGTATTTAGGCATTCCTTATTCTCCGGATACAGGCGCAAGAATCGTCGCGATCAGCAAAGAGTACGTTGTCGAAAAACTCTTAGAGCTTCCGGAAAAAACACGCCTTCAAATCCTTTCTCCCCTTCAATTGAAAAAAGAGACCTTTGAGCAGATGAAAGACCGCCTGCAAAAACAAGGATATCTTCGCATCCGTCTTAACGGCACTTATTACGAACTCGATGAAACCATCCCCTTCGATAACAACCGCAAAAACGGCCTTTTTCTCGTCGTCGATAGATGTGTCACTGGCCCCGATAGCCGCAAACGTTTATTAGAAGCGATCGAGCATGCCGCAACACATTCTGGCGGCAGCATCTATGTCGATGCTGCAGGAAAAGATCTCTTCTTTAACTTGAGCTTCGCCGATCCCACCACGGGAAAATCGTATCCGTCGATCACACCCCATACATTTTCATTCAACACCGAACAAGGGATGTGCCCCGATTGTTTGGGCCTTGGTTTCCAATACGGGATCGACCTGCTCCGGAATCGGGAGCTGGCAGCGCTTTCAATCACAGGCCTGATGCGCGCTCTTTGGCAAGACACCTCAACACCTGAAGCGATCCGGTTTGTCCAAGCGATGTTAGATAAATACGATATCGATCCGTACGAAACTCTAAAAAAACTTCCTCCTGAACACTTGCAGCTCTTTTTGCAGGGACCGATGGAATGGAAAGGTTTTCAATGGCAGGGACTCAATTATGTACTCGGAAAAGCCGCTAAAATCCGTTCAGACCTCCGGGACTACCTCTCGCCGCTTTTAACACAGACAACCTGCCTTTCCTGCCAAGGCTCGCGGCTCAATAACCTGGCCCGCCATGTCAAAATCGAAAATTGCTCTGTTGCTGATTTCTGTAAACTTCCGATTAATGAAGCTCTCGAGTTTCTAAGCAAATTGACGGTGCCTGAGTTTCTTGAAGAGACCCACCGCCAGCTCCATCACCGGCTCCACTTTTTAGAGGCCATTGGCCTTGGGTATCTTTCGTTAGAACGAAGTGCACCAACCTTAAGCGGTGGAGAAACCCAACGGATCCGCCTCAGCCGGCAGCTCGGCAGCGGTCTGACAGGATGCCTCTATGTCCTCGATGAACCAACTATTGGGCTTCATCCCCTGGATAATGAGCTCCTGAATCAAGCTCTGCTTAAACTCCGTGATATGAATAATACCCTCGTGCTCGTTGAGCACGACCCTCTCACTATCAGTATTTCCGACTATATTTTAGACTTTGGCCCAAAGGCCGGAAAAGAAGGCGGTAAGATCACTGCACAAGGAACGCTTCCGGAAATCTTGAAAAATCCGAATTCTTTAACAGGCGCTTATCTCAGCGGCAGAAAACAAGTTCCAGTTCCTAAATCCCGCAGAAAAGCCAAGACGTTTTTCACGCTAAAACACTGCCAGCTCCACAACCTGAAAAACTTCGATATCGATATCCCTATCGCCCTATTCTCCTGCATCACAGGCGTTTCCGGCAGTGGAAAATCGACCCTTTTGCACGATATCTTAAAACCCTCTATTGAGAAGAATATCGAGGCGACCCCCTTTAACAAGCTGATCGTCCTCAATCAAAATCCTCTCGGCCAAACCAACAGGTCCGATGTCTCAACCTATGTCGAGCTACTCTCACCCTTGCGGCAACTGTTTGCCTCAATTCCAGAAGCCAAGGCAAAAGGACTCCAGGCCAAGCATTTTAGCTTTAACCACCGCCGGGGTATGTGCCCCTCGTGCTACGGGATCGGCACCAAAGCCATTCAGCTTCAGTTCCTTCCAGCCGTGAAGATGCCTTGCGAGGCCTGCCAAGGATACCGCCTAAACCCATTAAGCTTAAGCATTTACTTCAAGGGCAAGCACATGGGGCAGATCCTCCAAATGACCGTTAAAGAGGCCAGGGAGTTCCTGGATGCTTTCCCCAAAATCGTCAAGATCATCGATACCCTCGTTTCAGTAGGTCTAGACTATCTACAATTAGGCCAGGAGATCGCTACCCTCTCTGGAGGGGAGCAACAGCGGATAAGGCTATCTAGGGAGCTGGCCAAAAGGTCAACCGGCAAGACCCTCTATCTGCTAGACGAACCCACCATAGGCCTCCACAGCGACGATATCGTTAAACTCCTGACCATTTTCCATGAGCTGGTCAACCGGGGAAATACCCTCGTCCTCATAGAGCATAATCTAGACGTGATCTCCAATGCCGATACGATCTTTGATCTAGGGCCAGGGGCCGGTAATAAAGGGGGGTATTTGGTCGCCCAGGGCACCCCTGAAGAACTCGTCAAAAACAAGCACTCTGTGACGGGCCGCTTTCTCAAAGAAAGAATTGACAGTCATAAGTAAATAAAATATTTGATTTTTACCTCTCAAATACCACTTCATTTTCAGTCAGTTAAACCTTCTTTTTTCACACTATATTCTTTTTTTTATAAATTCATAATATAAATAAATTTAACTACGACAATACTAACATACAAATTGATAGTTATTACAATTTTGATTATAATATCATTATAAATTTAATAACTAATTAGAGGATGCTATGTCTGTAAACAAACCAAATACTTCATTAATTAGGGCTGTGTCTGTTCAAACAAATAAACAACTCCCTAAACCTACCGTAAAAAAACCAGATTTTTTTTCCAGTCTATTTCAGAGTAAAAAGGCTGAGCAGCTTCCGACTAATCCTCTTGAACAACCCATTGACGCTCAAAAAGCAGAACCCCAAAAAGGCTTCGATCCAATTACAGCCATACGGGTACAAAATTTACTGAAAGACACATCACGATCAACATTAGATAAACTCAAGAGTCTTCTCCCGATTCCTGCCTCCCTTACCCCAATCATCGACATGTTCTTGGGTAAGAAAACAAAGGCTGGTGTCAATGTCGGTATTGAAAACAATTCTTTAACCCTGACGGCCGACTTGAAGATGCCAGGCCAAGGCATTAAAGGTACTGCAGTGCTGAGCCTGCCAATGACGGCACAACCTAAAAAAGAGTCAGTGACCGAGCTTCACCCAGCTCTCGTTGGCCACTTAAGTAAAGTCCTAAATCCTTTATTGTCAGAACAACAACAAGTCAAAGAACTTATTCAACTTATTTCAACTCTTCCTTCTGAAGCCATTCAATTCAGCTGGTCGAACGGGTCTGCTAATATCGTTATTACTCTACCAAACGGCGCCACCCTCAAAGTGAACCTCGCACTTCCAATATCACAGGAATCAGCCAATACGCCGGATGTTCTGAGAACTCTGCTGAAATCTGTTCTTAAAGAGAACTATACAGGCATCGAGACTGTGCTCCGTCAGGATATGATTTTCAATTGGAATGGATCGACCTCTAAATTTGAGATCCGCTTTCCCCGGCAATTGGCTCTTAACATCAAAGATATCTCCATAGATATTTCTAATCCGATTCTTGAAAAACTCATTAATGCTGTTGGTAACAACTCGACAATTATCCTTCCACAAAGCATCCGAGGATCGATTGATTTCAAAAATCCTTCGATTCAATTTGATAAAGGGACGACTTTCATCGTTAACAATGCTCCTGTCCCTGATATCACGATAAACCGAATCTCTTACGATCCGACCTCTGAAAAGCTGTCTTTAAGCTTAAAGACCTCGTGGTTTTTAATTCCCGATGCCTTCTTAGAAAATATCGAAATCGACTTGAAAAAAGACTCTTCAAAACAGAACGATGTGACGAAACCTTGCATCGTTAATTTTGAGTGCGTCCCTATTGATACTAATAAATATACAGCTATTGCAGAGACCAAAGTTGCAGCAACTACAAGAGAAACCGTTTCTGTGTTCGAAAGCCTTAAAAAAATGGTCACAATTCCTGCAGCTTTACAACCTGTACTCGGGATCTTTTTAGCGGATCAAACCAAACTCGATGTCATTGTCGGAATTGAAGACAATCTCACTGTTTCTGTTAACAATTTAAATATTCCAAAACTTGGGCTAAGCGGCAAGGCATCTCTCTCGATTCCAACCCAAGTACAAGCAGAAGCTGAGAAAACGCCAGTTAAGCTGCACCCGAAAATTGATAAAGAGCTTGCGCAGCTTTTGTCTCAAGAACTTAAGTCAGGTTCTTTAGAAGAAACCACGCTATTTACCAATCTCATCGACCTAGCTCTGAGGATGCCGAACCAGAACATGCAAATGATATGGGAAGGCGGCATTGGTATCGCACAATTAGTCATTACTCTCCCAGGCGGAATGCTCTTAAAACTCGAATTAGATGTCCAAAAAATCCAAGGAAAGAACGACCCTATGATGGCTAAGTTCCTTGAAGTTTTCGAACTCGAGGTTCCTCAAGGAGAATCACGACTGTATTATCACCATACTCAATTGCTTGAAGTTCTCAAGACTATCCCAACAAATGATCCACGCCGTGCTAAAGTCCATGAAGTTCTGAGAACAAATACTGATATAAACACCCTGCGAGTAGAACTTGCAAAAGTGATAGAAAGAGATATTCTGCGCACGAAACTAACCGAGATCCTAGGGTCTCAGATTGCTGCAGATTTCGAACCGCTGCTAGCTCAGACTTTCAACTTCCAGTGGAATGGAGAAACTAAAGAATTCAGCATCAAATTTCTTGAGCAGCAAGAGATCACCATCAAATCTTTAAAGCTGAGAAAAGGTGGATTCTTCCAAAACATGCTAAGAAAATTCGTCAGTTGGATAACCAAGAACCGTGTCGTCTCTCTTCCAAAAGAAATCAATGGAAAAGTAAATTTCGAGACAGCTTCAGTCGAGTTCAAAAAAGGAACTTCCTTTACCATCAAGACTGCTCTAGGCATCTCGAAAAAAGTTGGATTGCGACTGTTTTCTTTTGCAAGAGACAATATGATTGATGTCGGGTTTCGCTGCTTTGGAACGCAAGAAATCGAGGTTGATACAAGAAAACCTGAGGTCGAAAGTACTCGAATAGCAATCAACGAAAATGCTTTATTCATGGAACGCGCAAGCAACATCGGAAATCGCGAGTAACTCTAAGCGAGCACAGGCCCCCTGAAAGGGCCTTGCTCTCTTAAATCGGCTTACTCAGCTGCTTTAACATCTACAGCAAATGTCGCATTGCCAATTTTTCCGCTTTTAACAAGCTCAATCATTTTTTCCATGCTTGCAACAAAAGTCGTTGCCCATTCTTCATAGCTACTGCTTTGTGTGCCAGCTAGAGGAATAACCGCTTCAAGATTTTGTAATTCTTCGCTAGCAGGGCAGAGAAGTTTTGCATCGAATTTAACTTCTTTCATCTCAGTTCCATTGGCATTCAGAAATGAAGCAACGCATACACAAGCCAGAAAGGCAGTCTTCGCAATCATGTTCATAAAATCCCTCAAATTGAAATAAGTTTAAAAAAACACGGCCTAGATTCTACAAAGACTAAAAATATTCCTCAAGGGTTCCCCTAAATATTCGTGAAGGAGTATGATTCCTCCATATGCAAAGAATACAAATGAAAAATCTCGTCTTTTTTTTCATAGCTCTTGTATCTTTATTCCTCTCTTGCAGTAAAATGGATCCAGCAATGAGCAAAAAAGAACAAAAATTAAGAGTTACCATTAAAATCGAGCCGATCTCATTGGATCCCAGGAAGGGAAATGATATGGTCGCTTCTCAGATCCATTTCATGCTTTTTGAAGGACTCTTAAAGCTAAATCCTGACCTGACTCTTTCTCCTGCTCAGGCCGAGTCCTACGAAGTCTCAGACGATCATAAGACCTACACATTCCACTTAAAAGACACGACCTGGTCCGATGGAACTCCCGTGACTGCTTACGACTTTGAAAAAAGCTGGAAGAGCATCCTCAATCCCATCTTTCCCTGCCCCGATGCTTATCTCTTAAATCCGATCAAGAATGCAAAACGCGCAAAAAAAGGAGAAGTGCCCCTCTATCAAGTCGGAATTACCTCTAAAGACGCTAAAACACTCGTTGTTGAACTCGAGTATCCAGCTCCTTTCTTTTTGCAAACCGTGGCCTCTTCGGTCCTTCTGCCTGTTAATTTTCAGCTCGACTCCAAAGAGCCTGATTGGGCCGATTCTGCTAAACACTTCATCTCAAACGGCCCTTTTACCCTTAAAGACTGGAAGTTCAACCAAGAGATCATATTAGAAAAAAACAACCTCTACCGAGAGGCTAAAGAGGTCCAACTCGATTATCTCTACTTTGAAATCATGAATAACGAATCTACCATCCTCTATCTTTACTCAAGCGGCCATTTTGACATTGTAGGCTCGCCGATTTCATTTCTCCCTGCGATGATCCACCATGATGCAGAGAAAAAAAAGCAGCTCCAATTTTTTCCCGTGGCTACGACGAAGTTTTTAGCATTTAATACATCGGCTTTTCCCTTCAATAATGCCAATCTCCGGCGTGCTTTTTCTTATGCAATTAGCCGGCAAGATATCGTGCAGCACATTTCTCAGCTCGACCAAAAAAAAGCCCTCACCGTGATCCCCCCTGCTCTCCTTCCAAATCAACCAGATCTCTTCAACGATGCCGACTATGAAAAGGCAAGAGAGTTTCTTACAAAGGGCCTTCAAGAGCTCCAGATGGAGCCCAAAGACCTCAACTCGATTGATTTTATGTATGTCACCAGCGCTGTGAACCAATCAATTGCCCAGGAACTGCAGAACCGCTGGTCGAAAATCCTCGGAGTCGATGTTGACATTGAAAATGTCGAGCTTAAACTCCTTCATGACAGGTCTAAAAAGGGAGAATTCTCCATTGGACTATTTGCCTGGCTTGCCGATTATAGCGACCCGATGAACATCCTTGAAAGGTTCCAAGACAAGACCAGCCACCGGAACTACTCCAAATGGCACCATGAATCCTATAACCTGGTGATTAGCCAAGCCTTCCAAGCCCCTTCTCCAAAAGAGTACCACGAGAAAATCAAAGAAGCTGAGCAGATCCTCATTGATGAAATGCCGATCTCATGTCTCTATCATGACAACTATGTCTTCTTGATCCAACCGCATGTGAAGGGCTTTGCGATCTCACCTTTGGGGCATATCTATTTCGACAAGATCTCTATAGAAAACCACTAACATGCCGTAAATCGTGTCGCATAAATGAATCAATATAATCCAAAAAAGGAATAACTTTTGGCGATCGATTTAAAGAAAGTGGTCCGTGACTACTATGCAGAGCTGAAAAGGGCTTATAAAACCAAAGAGCTCCATCCTTCTAGGCTTCATCTACATGACGATGCAAAGTTAATTGGAACCAATGAATTCTTTGATGGCAAAAAAATGATCATTAAGATGTTTGAGAATTTTATCCATCTGATTAAAGATATCGATATTCAACATCAATATTTTGACCATAACTCGTGCTGCACCATTTTAGTTGCAAAATCTGTCATCCCAGAAATTCAGCTTAAATCGACAGATAGAATAGTTGTCACAGATGGATGCATCGCTGAAATTTATGTCTACTACGACACGAGGGCTTGGGAAAATTTAATGCATCAACTACAAACACTCAGTTCTACATCTGCTTTCTTTCAAAAAGACCTTACTTAGCTCTAAAGTAAGGATCGAAATGAAAACCTAAATGCTGATCCTCAATGGTTGCAGCAAGGGCTTCTTTTGGATGCCGTTTATGATCAAAATCCCGATGCGGTTCCATGAACAGTTGGACAATTTCAGGAGTAATCCGAGCGCGGGCCTCTTGATGCTCTTTTAAAAGCGCCCAAATGACTTCGATGGCTTTCTTTTTAACTTCAGATGTCATCATCCTTCCTGATTGATATTCGAGAGCGATATGTTTCAGCTCGGTATCGCTATCGAGAAAATAGAGAAGGTAGTGATAAGCCACATCGACGGCAAGATTGGCGCCTTTTTCAATATGTTCTTGTTTAGTCGTGCCACCGCCGGAAAATGCTTTTTCCCGGATCTTGCGAGAGACGTTATCTTGCGAGTCGCTCATAAAAATCACTTCTTTGCTGCCTGTGGAACTAGCTTTGTCATTGGCATGCTCAAGGCTAGGTAGGAAGCGGGAATTGATCGTCGCAGGTTTGATGTATCCGATCTTGTGAGCAATCTCTCGTGTCATCCGGAAATACGGATACTGATCGATTGCCATCGGAACGAGGCAAAACACCTGACGGTCTTGGAAGATATTGGCAAATGAGGTGCTAAAGGCCGGAACAGCTTGAAAACAAGGCCAGCTGATTTGTCCGATGCTGTTGTTGAGATCCAGTCCAAAGATTCCATGGACCATGTTCCCCGAGGTGTGCTTCATTACTAAAACAACATTCCGGTAGAGGGAGCCACCCACAGTCTCGAGATTGGAGAAAATAAAGGTCTTTTTGGGATTGAAGCCACAGGCGATGATGTCCTTGGCATTTTCTTTGGTTAGCCGATTGGCCTCATCCAGGGGCAGATTGTCTTTAAAATAATATTTCTCATCATCGGTCATCTGGATCACAACGATCGCGTTTAAAGCGTCCTGAAGGTACTTGGTGAACATAAACGGCACCATATGACCTAGATGCAAAGACTCAGAGCTCGGGCCTCTGCCGGTATATAAATAAATTTCTTCTCCCTTTTCGTAAGCATTGAGAACCAGATCTAGGTCTTTGTGGGAGAAAAAGATACCTCGTCTTAGCCAAGGATGGGCTTTGGTCTTTGTCACTTGTTCGAAACGGCGAATTAAAGCGGCATCGATCGGCTGGCAGCCAAATTGCTTGATGAGCATCATGTAATCAATGCCCGTCGTCGTCGTCACTTCCCAAGGCGTAATCTTCGTGTCATCTTCCATGATAAAAATTATTTTTTTATTGTTTCTTGCATTATGTTGCCGAATCTGTATATTTCTTACAATGAACAACGGTAATTATAAATTAATTAAGAGTCTTGGCAAGGGCGGGATGGGCGAGGTATTCCTAGCCTATGACAACGCCTGCCAAAGGCAAGTGGCTCTAAAACGGATCCGGGACGATTTACAAAAGTATAAATCGATCCAGGGCCGCTTCTTACGAGAAGCCCATATCGCCGCAAAACTAACCCATCCGACCATTGTGCCGATCTTTTCGATCTACGAGCAAAGCGATGCCGTTTATTACACGATGCCGTATGTCGAAGGAGAAACCCTCAAGCAGATTTTAAAGACCTCCAAACCTAATGACCAAAAAACTGCGATTCCATCTCTGATGCGGATCTTTTTAAATATCTGCCACGGGATTGCCTACTGCCATTCCAAACGGATTTTACACCGCGATATCAAACCTGAAAACATCATGGTCGGAAAATTCGGGGAAGTGCTCATCCTTGATTGGGGCCTTGCCGAATACATCGATCAGCCCGAAAACGAATCGGAAAACGAAGATATCCCGAGCTCTCCCCATCTCACAAGACCTGGTAAAGTCGTCGGAACACTTGCTTTCCTAGCTCCTGAAAGAGCGCTTGCTGAAGCAGCCTCTGAACAAACCGATCTCTATGCCTTGGGAGTGATCCTCTACCAGATTTTAACGCTCAAGCTGCCGTTTAAACGGATCGATGTTGAGACCTTTCAAAAAATGTGGTCGTATGAAGAGCTCGTTGATCCGATTGAAGCTGCTCCCTACAGGGATATTCCTCATGCCTTAAATCAAATCGTCAAAAAGTGCCTCCAGCCAATGAAAGAGCTCCGCTACAAAAAAGTCGTCGACCTCATTGCCGATTTAGAAGGCTTCATGGAAGGAAGACCTGAATGGGTCCCTGTGCAAGAGCTCAAAATTGATCAGAAGGAAGACTGGGAGTTCCAAGAAAACGTCCTGCTTGCCAAACACATTGCGATCACCCGCTCGACTGAAGTGATGGAATGGGTCAACCTAATGATCTCCAAAGGATCGTTTGGCGGGAACACCAAGGTCGAAGCATTCATCCGCCTTGGAAAAACCAGCAGCGGCATCGGATTTCTCCTCAATATTCCTGAAGCGGGAGAACGGCAAGACCTCATGGACGGCTACTGCATCTGGATAGGCTCTAAAAACCATCCTGGCTGCAAATTATTCCGCTGCAACATCGAAGTGATGGAAGCAGAAAGCGTCTGCCTCGTGCCTGAAATTTGGCACCTAGTCCGTATCGAAAAAACCGACAGCCACCTCCGCGTCTACATCGATGACCAGCTCCGCTGCCACTACATCAGCCACACACCGCTGGGCGGCACGCATATCGGACTCTTGCTGCGCGATGCCGATTTAGAACTCTCTCACCTTAAGGTCTTCATCGGAAGCCAAAATATCACCGTGAGCTGTCTGGCTATCCCCGATGCTTTCTTGGCGAGCAAAGATTATGCCAAAGCTCTCGTGGAATACCGCAGAATCGCGACTTCCTTCCCTGGCCGCACCGAGGGACGCGAAGCGCTCTTCCGCTCCGGTGTGACTCTTTTAGAAGCAGGCCTTGCCAGCGGAAAGCCCCGCGCTAGCGCGGAGCTACTGAGCGCTTCTCTAGAAGAATTCGGAGAACTCCGCTTTACTGCAGGAGCTCCTCTTGAATATCTCGGCAAATCTTTAGTCTATCAAGCAATGGGAGAAATCGAAGAAGAATCTAAGTGCTTGGAACTGGCCATCCGGAAATATCCCAACCATCCGTTGCTGGGCCGCCTTATTGAACACGTGATTTTCCGGCTCCATGAATCATCTTCCCATGACAGGCTGGCTGCTTATTATTTTGCATTATTGACACTTCGGCACCTGCCGCAAATTTACGCTCTTCCTGACCACCAAAAACTCATTAATTCCATGCGGGATAACTGGGAAGTCCTGCCGTATTTCAGCCGCGAGGCGATCGCTGTTCAACTGGCTTTCTTCTTAGGAAAACCCATTACGCTTTTAGAAATCATTGAGACCGGACCTGATGTTGAAGATGCATTCTATGCCCTTTTGGACCTCGGCTGTTTTTCGATGATCAAAGAAAATCTCCGCCTTCCGGAATTCCCTTCTGTGCAAACAGCGATAGCGGCACATGAAAAAGGATTTAAAACCGCTCTTAAAACTCAAGATCCACGGCTGCTTCATTATCTCTGTCAAATTGGCTTAGATACGGGCCTTGCTAAAGAGATCCTGCCCTATGTAAATGACGATATCCAAAAAATTTGGGCGCTTCTTTTAACCAGCCAATATGAGGAAGCAGGAAGCTTTTTTGAAAAATATCCGCTTGAGCAACTCTCCCAGGAGACCTCTCCCCTCTTTTCTCCCTATGGATGCTACCTTTGGGCCACTGAAAACGATGCTATCGCTAAAGCTCACTTCAACGCTGTTTTGGATATGCCATACCCACGGACTTCTTCGCTTTTGGGACTTTACATAGCAGGTAAAATCGATCTAAAGAGCGGCTGGATCGAACATGCGCTCCTTTGGGAAAAAATGCAGCTCTTTCGACAATTGATGCTTTTTTATCACTGTGCTGGTAAACCAAAAGAAGAAGAAAAGTTTCTTAAAGGGCTGAGAAAATTAAAGAATGCATCAGAAAATCGTTGATGTTCTCATTGTCGGAGCAGGGCCAACCGGGCTCACGCTTGCCTGCGAGCTAAGGCGCAGGGGCATCCAAATCCGACTCATCGATCAAATGCCCGCCCGCACCACTCAATCCCGTGCTTTGGGACTCCAAGCCCGCTCTTTAGAGATCTTTGAAAAGCTCGGAGTGCTCGATAAAATACTCGACCGAGGCCTCCCCGTCGACACCGTCCAGCTTTATGAAAATGGAAAGCAGATCGGCATGACAAGCCTTTCGATCCTATCGATTGCTTATCCGTTTGTTTTAGTCACTCCTCAAGCTGACACCGAAGAGATCCTAACCAACCGGTTAGAAGAGCTCGGCGGCCGTATCGAACGGAGTTTAACTTTAGTTTCCCTCCGAGGGAATCAAGCGACGATCTCCAACGCTTCCGGAGAGCAAGAAGTGATCACTGCGACATGGATTGTTGGGTGCGACGGAGCCCATAGCGCCGTTAGGCATGCTCTCCATATCCCATTTAGAGGCATCAAATTTACGGAGAATTTTGCCCTTGCCGATGTCATCATCGAAGATTGTCCCATCTCCCGGCATGAAATCCATGGATATATGAGCCCAGCAGGCGTCCTTGGTGTGATTGCTCTTCCGAAAAAAGATCACTTCCGGCTCATCACTACTTTCCATGATGACACTAAAACCACTGACCTGAAAATTCCTTTCCTAGAAAAAGTCATCCAAGACCGGTCCAGTGTCACTGTTTCAATCAAAGATGTCCTCTGGGCTTCGATGTTCACAATCCACCGAAGGATCGTCCCCAGGATGACTCAAGGATTTGTGTTCCTCTGCGGCGATGCTGCACATATCCACAGTCCTGCCGGCGGACAAGGCCTTAATATCGGAATCCAAGACGCCTTTAATTTAGCGTGGAAACTCGCACTCGTCCATCAACGGCGCGCCCATCCGGAGCTTCTCGAGACCTATCAAGAGGAAAGACATCCCGTTGCGCAAAAGACCTTGTGGGGAACAACCTTTGCGACGTTTTTTATTTCGACGCCTTACCGACTACTTCGGCATATTTTTTTCAAAACATTTGCAGCTCTTTTTAAATCGGAATTTTTCCGAAGACAATTTGCCGCCACACTCGCTGAAGTCAAAACCCACTACAAATTCAGCCGACTCTCTTGGCAATCTATCAGAGATGTTTTTTGGAGAGGGCCCAAGCCTGGCAACCGTGCTCCTCTTTTAGAAAGTGCGGAAGAAACCCGGTTCATCGTGTTGGTCTTCGGAGCGCCCGATTACAATCCTGAGCTTCAGGAAGAATGCGTCATCAGGCACATCCCTCTCGACAACGTGATGGCCCTTCCGTATCACGCAACAAAACCCTGTCTTTACATCATCCGCCCGGATGGCTATATCGCCTTCCGGAGCAGGAAACTCTTGTCGGAACTCAAAAAAGAGATCCGCGATAACTTATTTCTTACGTAAATTTAAAGTTCTCTGCTTCAAAACATACTGATTTGTTTGTAGAATATTCGTCATGGCAATACCACTCGTCAGCTCAATTTTAGGATTTTTTCGCAAGTGTTCTGGTGACACCTCCGACACTGAAATCCCGGTTATTAGACGTGCCCATTGGAATAGCCTCCCAAACGAGCTTCTTCAGCTAATCCTGAATCTCGTGTGCGATCCCACTCGTACAGCATTTGTTAACAGAAACTTCTATGCACAATCCCAACACTCCTATACGGTTCTGCTACAGCGATATGAGGGCTATCCTTCGCTGAAACAATTAATCCCAACAGTGATGAAGCCAGCCCAGAAAGTCCAAGCAGTATATCTGTTCATTATCAACGAAGCTAGAAGCTACGGGATAAATCTTAAGGGTATTGAGCCTAAGCTACTGCCTCTTGATCCAGAGCGCCTTGCAAAGATTAGAGAACTTACAATCCCGAGACTATATGATAAGTATTATGTTTATCGAGCTATCTTTCATCAGACCAATTCCGAGTTTACTCAAAAACTCAATCAAATGACCATGCAGGGCGTTATTGAATTTGCCGAAACAAGTTTGAAGACCCGTGATACGCTCTATTCACCTCGTCCAAATAAGCTGGATCTTGGATACTGTCATTTAACCCATTTGCCACCCCTTATCGGGCAGCTAAAAGCGTTGAACAACCTAAACCTCCACGATAACGAACTGACTTTTCTTCCTATCGAAATGAAATCTTTGATAAAGCTAACAACTCTACATTTGAATGGAAATCCCCTCTTATCAAAAAATGTCAAGGAAGTTTGCCAATCACTTCCAAGTCTTAAAACCGTTTTCATTGATAACGAACAACCGCATCTGAAGGAGATGTTCCAGACTCATTTTCCAAATCTCAAAGTACAGATTGTCCAAATCTTAAGGCTGGAAGAAGAGATTTAAGCTACGGATCACAAGAGCCCGGTGCAACGAGGTTGACATTCCCTGTGGATGTTACAGGACCGCCTACGTTTCCTTGAATCGAATCGATGTTAATAACGCCGGTACCAGCAGTGGTGAATGCAAAACCACCCGTTGCACTATTATAATCCAGAGTTAAACACATCGTGTCCGTATTGCCTGAAGAAAAGCTGAAGCTGCCGAGGCCAGCCGTCCCAACTGGGATCACTGAATTATTTAACGCAGCAACTTTAATATTTTCGCTATTGGCGCTGATATAATTCCTTCCATGCGTAGAGCGCAGGTCTTCAATACTTTTTCCCTTTCTAGCAAAAGACTGAATTTATTGTTATTTATTAATTTAACTCAAAAACCTGTTTTTAGAGAGGTTTTGACTTTGGGTTTCCATCTTGGTATCATAGGCCGCTATGGAAGAAATCCCCAAAGCTTATAGCCCTCAAGACGTCGAAGACAAATGGTACAAATATTGGGAGGAGAACGGTTTTTTCAAAGCCGATAGCAAATCCTCTAAAAAACCTTATACAATCGTCATTCCCCCTCCTAACGTCACCGGCGTTCTCCACATGGGCCATGCCTTGGTCAATACTCTTCAAGACATTTTGATCCGCTGGAAAAGAATGTGCGGTTTTGAGGCCCTGTGGGTCCCAGGCACCGACCATGCTGGTATTGCAACCCAGACGGTTGTTGAACGCAGCCTCATGAAGACTCTGAATAAACGGCGGAGTGATTTTACTCGTGAAGAGTTCTTGGAGCATGTCTGGAAATGGAAAAACGAAAGCGAACAGCTTATCTTAAACCAGATCAAAAAAGTCGGATGCTCTTGTGATTGGGACCGGCTTGCCTTCACCATGGATGAGACAAGATCCCATGCCGTCCGGACCATGTTTAAAAAGATGTTCGATGACGGACTGATCTACCGTGGAGACTACCTCGTTAACTGGGATCCTGTCACCCAAACAGCTCTTGCCGACGATGAAGTCGAATACGAAGAAAAAGAATCTCATCTCTATTACATCCGTTATAAAATTCCTGAATCTACTCACTACCTCGTTATCGCAACAGTCCGTCCAGAAACTCTCCTAGGCGATACCGCAGTGGCAGTCTCCCCTGAAGATATCCGGTACCAAACCTTTATCGGCCAACCGATCACCATCCCGATCGTTAACCGCAACGTCCCGATCATCGGCGATATCCAAATCGATCCAAAGTTCGGCACAGGCGTCGTTAAAGTCACGCCAGCTCACGATGCTGACGACTATGCGATGGCCCAAAGACATTACCTTCCGATGATCAACATCATGACGCCCGATGGCCACATCAATGAAAATGGCGGAGAGTTCCAAGGCCTGACCATGGAAGAGGCCCGAAAAGCCGTTGTTGAAAAACTTAAAAACCTTGGCCTGATCGAAAAAATCGAAAAATACAAAAACCGCATCGGCGTTTCTTACCGCTCTAAAGCTGTGATCGAGCCGTATCTTTCTAAACAGTGGTTTGTCAAGATGTCCCACTTTAAAGAAATGCTGATCGATCTCGTCAAATCGAAAAAAGTCAAACTGATCCCCGAAACCTTCGAGAACACCTATTTCCACTGGATCCATAACCTCCGCGACTGGTGCATCTCCCGGCAACTCTGGTGGGGCCACCGGATTCCGATCTGGTACCGCATTGATAATCCTTCCGTCATGATCAGCTACGACGGCGAAGGAGTCCCTCCTGAAGTCGCTAAAGACCCTTCTGGATGGATGCAAGATCCCGACGTCCTAGATACATGGTTTTCCTCTGCTCTTTGGCCGTTTAGCGTTATGGGATGGCCGGAAAAAACTCCCGACCTGGCTAAATTTTATCCCACCTCTGTTCTCGTGACAGGCCACGATATCTTATTCTTCTGGGTCGCCAGGATGATCATGATGGGGCAGTACGCATTCAATACTCCTCCCTTTTCTGAAGTCTTCCTCCATGGACTGATCTTTGGAAAATCGTACTGGAGATACAACACCGACGGATCGATCGCCTATTTAACTTCGAAAGAATTCCAAAAATACGATGCGGGCGAAACACCTCCTCCAGAAGTCCAGAGCCGCTGGGAAAAAATGTCTAAATCCAAGGGCAACATCATCGATCCCCTGGAGATCATTAGCACCTACGGCGCTGATGCGATGCGCATGGCCCTTTCTGCTTCCACCACACATGCCCGCCAGATCGACCTCGACCGCAGACGATTTGAAGAGTTTAAGAATTTTGCCAATAAGATCTGGAACGGCGCCCGTTTTGTCTTCATGAACCTTGAAGGCCTGGAAATGGGTGACGGCATCGATCTCGAACTTCTCACACTCGAAGATAAATGGATGCTCTCCCGCCTTAACAGGATCATCGAAGAAGTCAACGCCTCTCTCCGCGAATACTCCTTCGATAAAGCAGCGCTTTCTGCCTACGATTTCTTCTGGAAAGAGTTCTGCGCCTATTATCTCGAAATAACCAAGCCTGTCCTCTTTGGCAAGCAAGGCACTCCTGCAGATCGCAGCAACAAACAGAAGATCCTGCTCGTTGTCCTTTGCAATGCAGTCCGTCTCCTCCATCCAATGGCGCCATTTATTACCGAAGAGCTCTTTCAGCTGCTGAAAAAGCAATTCTCCTTCACTGAAACAAAAGACCCCTATACCCAAGAGACGCTCCAGGCTCTTCAATCCCCTGCCTGCATCGTCGCTCCTTATCCGAAAGTCATCCGTCAAATCGATATCGACTCTGGAATCGAAGAAGAGTTCACCTCTGTCGATCAGCTGGTCCATGCCATCCGCAATATCCGCGCTGAAATGCAGATCCCGCCAGGCACTCCCACAACACTCCACTTCGTTGGACCTAAAAAACGGCTCGATTTTGCAGAAAAACACCAAGGTATCCTCAAATCCCTCGTCCGCCTGGAAAGCCTCTCCTTTGCAGAAAAAGAGACACCGCTTCCATTTGCCTCATCAACAACTATTGGCGATCTCAGACTGATCATTCCACTTCCTACTGAAATGAGAGAAAAAGAAAAAGCCCGCCTTCTCAAAGAAAGGGACAAACTGATTCAGCAGCAAAACGGCGCCCGCGTCAAACTCGGCAATCAAGACTTTCTTCAAAAAGCTCCAGAGCAGCTAGTAGAGAAGCTCCAACTCAATCTCCAGCAAGCTGAAAAAGATCTTTTTGAGATCGCGCAAAAGCTCGAAAAACTCTAATGGAGCTGATCGCAGGCTGCTTGGATTGATAGAGCAGCAATCTTCTTAGACAACGCTTCATGCTCAGCTGTCTTGACAACCCGATTAATCTCTGGTGCAGGAGCTGGTTTTAAAAGATATTTATTTTTGAGCTGAATGACTTTTTCCACAGCTTGATTGAGTCTTTTTTCAGAAATCCGGCCACTTTTGACAGCTTCCACCAACGAATGATGAATACTCCGGATATCAGTAACTGTCAGTTCGGTGTTGGTATTGTCGACAAGCTGCTTTCCACCGAACAGTAAGATATCGCAGCCGGCATTCAAAGCTTGAATAGCAGCTTCATCGACAGATCCGCATTTTTTTAGCACGCCTTGCATTACCAATGAATCAGCGATAATCACTCCTTGGAACCCTAGATCTCTTCTTAAGAAATCGAGTGTTTTTTTCGATAGCGTAGAGCAATTGTCCGGATCTAACGCAGGAACCAGAATATGTGCTGTCATAATCGTATCTGCCACCGATGCAAGTTCTGCAAAAGGTTTTAGCTCGACACGTCTAAGTTCTTCTATGGATTTGTTGATGATCGGAAGATCGTGATGCGAATCGACTTCAACATCTCCATGGCCTGGGAAGTGTTTGAGACACGCAATCGTCCCCGACTCAGAGTATCCCTCTAAGGCTTTTTTTCCAAAGGCTACAACTGTATCTGGAGAATCGCTAAAGGAGCGGATGCCAATGACCGGATTACGAGGGTTGCTATTGACATCGACAACAGGAGAAAGATTGAAATTGACTCCCACAGCCCGCAATTCCTCTCCCATAGCAAAAGCACTCTCTTTTGCAAGTTCAGGCTCGCCTGTCATGCCAAGAGCTTTATTCCCAGGAAAAACAGTGAACCCTTCCGTCAATCTCGCGACAAGGCCGCCCTCTTGATCTGCAGTGATCAAAAGCGGGATTGCGAGCCTGGTCTCTTGGGCAAGTTTTTGCAATCCCTCACTTAAAGACTTGACCTGAGTAGGCGAGGTCAGGCCATTAGCCCAATTATAATAAATAAATCCACCGACGTGCACTTCTTGGACTAATGCCTTAGCATCGTCATTGACCTCTTCTCCACGGAATACAACAACAAATAGCTGTCCGACTTTTTCTTCCAGGTTCATAGAATAACCAAAGCATGAAGCAGCAATGAGGCATGAGGCGATCAGTTTTTGCAGCACATGATTCCTTTTTTTTCTAAATACAGTAACAATTCTCCAAGTTTCTTGAGTATAAAATCAAATTTTGTCATTTTATTCTGATATGTTAACACCGCGCAAAATCAAAGAAAAGCTAGCTGTCACGCAAAAGCAAAAGCTTTTCATTGAGAACAACCGGGAAATCATCCGTGACATGATCACTGGAAAAGACGGAAGGTTAGCCCTTGTCTTAGGGCCTTGCTCGATTCACGATCTTTCATCAGCATTGGAATACGGAAGACGGATACGCACTCTTGCTGAAGAAGTTTCCTCGACATGTGTTTTAGTCATGCGCGTTTATATTGAAAAACCCCGCACCGTCACAGGATGGAAAGGACTTGCCTACGACCCTCATCTCGACGGCTCCAATGACATCCAAACAGGAATCTTCTGGGCCCGGGAACTCTTTCTAACTCTGACGGATCTAGGCATTCCCGTTGCCACAGAATTCTTAAATCCCCTGCTCATCCCCTACATCCAAGATTTAGTCTCGTGGGGATTTATCGGAGCACGCACCTCTGCGTCGCAACCTCACAGAGAAATCGCTTCGTATCTCAATTGTCCGATCGGATTTAAAAACAGTCCTGAAGGAAATGTCGACCAAGCAATCCATGCCATGATCGCAGCTGGATCCCCCCATCGTTTTCCTCACCTCAATGACGAAGGACAGATTGCAATAGCAGAGAGCGAAGGCAATCCCTACACCCATGTGGTGATGAGAGGTTCCGGCCAAGAATCGAATTACGATCCTGCCTCGATTGCAGAGGCCATCGAAACCATGGACCTCCATGGCCTGAAAAATCGGATCCTTGTTGATTGCTCACATGGAAACTGTCAAAAAGAATATGAAAGGCAAAAAGAGGCTTTCCAGATCGTTCTTGAACAGTTTGAACGAGGCAATCACAAAATCTTGGGCATGATGCTTGAGAGCCATTTAGAAGAAGGCTCTCAGTACCTTTCTGAAAGTCCTTCAAGCTTAAAGTATGCCGTTTCCATAACTGATCCCTGTCTAGGCTGGAATGAGACTGAAATCCTCGTCCGTTCTATCGCTGCTTCTCTCGGCGCATTAATCTAGAGACTTCTTTGCAGTACATTAATATTTTCGTTTTTGATAAATTCAGTCCCAATAAATTTTTTAGGAGGACGCTATGTCTAACGATTTTATTTGGGGATTAACAGTTCGAGATTTTGAAAACGCTTTTTGGAATGACGTGAGTGGCTGTAAAATGTTATTTGGCGGTATGGCTGCTGCGGCTACTGCGAACATCATATCTCGAGCTATCATACCTAACAATGAACGAAACAAAGCAAGCGGTGTGAAACATCTCATCTGCACTGTTATAGGAATCGGCGCAGGCGTCCTGGTTAGCTTCCACTATGCTGACCGTCTTCATCACGTCACTTTTGCCGCTGATAAAGCCTTGAAATTTCTAGTCATCTCCCTTGTTACAAGTACAATTGGCTTAGGGGTCGGAAGGAGAGGAGCAGTCATCGGGATGATCACAAGCGGCGGAGCTCTTGGATATTTTGGACGGAGAGCTCTTTACGCTGAAGGTGCCCTTGGCGCAGTGATTGGAAGTACGCTCGTAGCTAGATCATTTTTCAAATAAAGAAGTTCACTCTTCTTTCTTAGATTCGTCGAGGGTAATTAAATTTGCCCAGAGTTGATGCTTCCATTCTCTATATACATGATGATCCGGCGTCATGATTTCAGCAGAATATGTCAAAATCCCTCCTGTCTCATCATACTCATGATTGAGCAGGGAATACACCTCATATCCCAAACGGCTTTCGATCGGATAGAAAAAGGTCTTTTCCGTATGATTGTGATAGATCACATGGAAGACGATCTGAGGATTTTGCTCTAAGAGATCAGGTGGGACAGCCCATTGGAGGACGATTTTCTGCCCATGGGGAGGCATCCGGGGCTCCGGAGAGCCAACATGGCTGCTAGCCAGGTAACTCGGATCGACCGGCACCTGCCTTAAGCTAAGATAATATTTACTGCACCCTGTCAGGAACAATAGGCAGAAAAGAGCCGGAAGTTTAAACTTTATACCCATGAATCACTCGGTTGCATGCATTCTTTTCAGAGATTCTAAAATATTGCTGATTAAACGGCGCGATATTCCTGTTTGGGTGCTGCCAGGCGGTGGCATTGATCCTGGAGAAAGCCCTGAAAAAGCCGCCTGTCGAGAGATGGAAGAAGAGACCGGCTACCTGGTAAAAATTGTTAGAAAAATTGCTGAATACTCCCCTACCAACCGTCTAGCTAGGCCAACGCATTTCTATGAGGTCGCCATTGTCGATGGAGCTCCAAAGACAGGCGCAGAGACAAAGGCTATAGAGTTTTTTGAGCTAGATCAACTACCTATTCTTCCGCCGCCTTATCAACACTGGATTGCTGATGCAGCAGCGAGGCATTCAATCGTGCTGAAAAAAAATGTCGAAGGCGTCAATTACGCCACCTTTTTGAAATTACTCGTGCAGCATCCCATTTTAGTCGGACGGTTTCTACTGACGAAGATGGGCATTCATATTAATAATTAGATCATTTTCTTTGGATCAACGATCCGATCGAATTCTTTTGAAGTCAGATAGCCGAGCTTGAGAGCGGCTTGTTTGAGGCTTAAGCCTTCTTTGTAGGCCTTTTGGACGATCTTGGATGCTTTATCGTAGCCGATGACGGGATTAAGTGCGGTTGCAAGCATCAGGGAGTTTTCTAGGTGCTTTTGGATCTGTTTGGTGTTTGGTTTGATCCCTTTAAGACACTTGTCATGGAAGTTTTTAGAGACATCAGCAAGAAGACGGATCGATTGCAGAAGGTTGTAAATGATGACGGGCTTGAAGACATTGAGCTCAAAATTCCCCATCGAGCCTGCAATCGTCACAGCCGCATCGTTGCCCATGACTTGGACAGCGACCATCGTCATCGATTCGCTTTGGGTCGGATTGACTTTACCGGGCATGATCGATGAGCCAGGTTCATTTTCTGGAAGAAAGAGCTCTCCAAGGCCGCAGCGAGGCCCAGAGGCCAGCCAGCGGATATCGTTAGCGATTTTCATGAAAACACAAGCAATAACTTTGAGCGCGCCGCTCACCTCCACAAGGCCATCGTTAGCTGCTAGTGCTGCGAATTTATTCGGAGCTGTGACAAAAGAAAAACCGGTGAGCTTAGAGATCACCGCTGCTGTTTTTTTATCGAACTGCGCGGGAGCATTAAGTCCTGTACCAACAGCGGTACCTCCAAGCGCCAGTTCTGTGACGGGCTTTAGAGAGGATTCAATAGCCCGGATCCCATTTTCAATTTGTGCAGCGTAGCCGGAAAATTCTTGGCCAAGGGTCAAAGGTGCGGCGTCCATGAGATGGGTCCGACCGACTTTGACGATCTTTTGGAACCGTTTTGATTTAGAACGGAAGCCGTTTGCCAGGAGTTTGAGATTGGGAATCAAATGCTTTTTAACGGCTGACATCGTGGCGATATGCATGGCAGTAGGAAAGACGTCGTTGGACGATTGCGACATGTTGACGTCGTCGTTCGGATGGATGGGGGTTTTTGAGCCGAGCTTGCCGCCGGCTTTTTTAATGGCGCGGTTGGCGATCACTTCGTTGACGTTCATGTTGGTCTGGGTGCCAGAGCCGGTCTGCCAGATGACAAGATCAAAATGCTGGTCGAGCTTTCCAGAGAGGAGCTCATCGCAGGTTTTGACGATGAGGTCTTTTTTCTTAGGAGAGAGAAGTCCAAGCTGATGATTAACTAAAGCGGAAGCTTTTTTAACGATGCCAAGGGCACGGATGAGTTCGATCGGCATCTTTTCAGTGCCGATCGGAAAATTTTGGATAGACCGCTGGGTTTGAGCGCCCCAGTATTTGTCATCCGGGACTTTGATCGAACCCATGCTGTCGGTCTCAACGCGCGTCTTCTTGGCCATTAATCCTTATGTAAGGCTTTCGGATTATTAGATCAAGAGCAGGGCGAACACGAAGGCAAAAAGCGAGAACGATTCGATGATCCCGAGTGCGATAAAGCATTTACCCATGATCGCAGGCTGTTTTGCAGACGCTTGGATGCCGGACGCTGCGCACATGCCTTGATAGACAGAAGAGAACAAAAGAGCAAAGCCGACCGATATGCCGATACCAATCGCAGACATCGGAGCCAAAGTGCCTGCTCGGATGGCATCTCGCATCAGAAGCATGACAATAAAGCCGTAGATCGACTGAGAGGCTGACATCGCAGACATACCGATGAAAGAGCCGTGGTTTTCTTCGACGCGGCTCATCACAGCGTGAGCTGCCATGCCGCCGATTCCGCAGCCAATTGAACTCCCGATACATCCGAGTCCGAGGACGAGTGCGGGTCCTACCATTGAATAATCCATAGTTACCTCTATTTTTTTAGTTTGGTTAGTGGTTTAAATAAACGGCCGCCGCCATAGAAGCAGTGATGATACCATTCTAGGAAATTAAGACGAAGCCCATGGATGACACCTCCCATGAAGCTCAGCCCAATATTGACGATGTGGCCGATTAAAATAATAATAAATCCGATAAAGAGTCCAAGGCCCGCACCTTCTTGGTTGAAGGTGTCAGCCATAATCGCTCCAGCCAAGCTGAGGGCGTAGAGACGAAGATAGGAAAGGACGTCTGAAAAGACCGTGACGACGTTGGCGATCTCGTTGAGCCCTTTCCAGCCACGCTGGATCAAAGCTGCAAGCATAGCAAATCCAACGCCTCCATAAAGGAGCTGCAGGCCAAGGGCCTTTGCAGTAGGGATCGAAACCCATCCCATAAACTGCATGATCGAAATGTCATGGAGCATAGTCGGGAAAAAGAGATAGCCTCCGACCAAGAAAATAATCCAGCCCAACCCGGAGAAATTGCGGCGCATATACCGCAAAAAGGCCAAACTAATATGGACGACACCGATGATGATGATGAATTCAAAAATGATGTTTCCAGAAAACTCATTAATCATCGGGTAAGAAATCTTGCCCTTTTTTTCTTCAGTCACCAATTGGAGCATTTCTTGGCCGGTCTGAACTCGTTCTATGTTGGGATACTTAGCGGCCCACGATTGATAGACATCATCTTTGACAGCTAAATGGTAATCGGCTTTTTTTCCGACCATATAGTGCAGCGGAGAGATCTTGATCATAGGATTCGTAGGAGATAGCTTCAGGCCGAAGTAGGAAGAAGTCATGACTCCCCAGGCGATACAAGCATAGGAGAGAATGAATAAAAGCTTGAGAAACCGTTTTGGCTTTCCATGGGCCTTAGGAAATTTTTTATTCAGAAAGAGCGCTAAGCCTAAGAAGACCACTCCATAACCGGCATCTCCGACGATCACAGCAAAGAAGAAAGCAAAGAACCAAAGCACCCACTTGGAGGGGTCTTTGTCATTGGTCGCAGGGATGTCGTAGAACTTGATGATGTCTTCGCCGATCATGCCGGTCCCGTCGTTTTCAAGGCACGTCGGCACTTTATCTTCGGCATCGATCGAAACCTGTTCGGCATGGATGTTCAAGCCGTCGATTAGGCCAAACAGATGGTGGACTTTATTTCGTGGGACCCACGCTTCGATGACAAAAAGAGAATTTTTTAATGGATACGCGACCTCTTTTTTTGCAGAGCTGAGATGGTATTTATTGAGCTCTTCTAAGAGGATCTCGTGGAGAAAGTCGATGTAGCCGGCGTATTCTTTGAGCTCTGTCTCAAACCGCTGGATTGAGTCTTCGACAAAATCGAGTCTGCTTTCGAGTTCGCCTACTGGCGCATCGATGCGCATTTCAATCATGCCGGCAAGTGTGATCGGCTCGCTGCTTATCGTGATAAAATAGTCGAGATCGTATTCGGTGCCGACATAGATGATCTCGTCGGGAAAGCTGGTCTTATGGCTCTTAGCGGTCTTCATGCAGAAGAATTGAACTTTGCGGCCTGTTTCTCTCTCGATATACGCGATATCATCCATTGAAAAGTCGCCAAAAGGAGCAACGCGGACGATCTCGGTATCTAGTACACGTTTTTCTTCGCCGAGCTTTTCAAGATCTTCTTTGAGTTCGATAATTCGTTCAGAGACTTGCATAGCAAGATGGAGATCTCCCCCGCCTTGGTAAGCATCTCTGAGGGGCTGTTTGCGCAAAATCCTATGCGCAGAGATCAGATTCTGGACTGTGACAGGCGCATCCATCGGTTTTTTTGCCGTAATGGAGATAAATTCTAAAAAACCTTGATCCTGGGCTAGATCGAAAAACCGATCGAGGCTCTCCTTCGTTCCCATGATGAAGTATTTGACGACATCTTCGATCATAGAGATGCCTCACGCTCGAGAATTTTTTGCTTGGCAACCTTAGCTTGGCAAACGGCAGCCAGCTGCTGATCGCCTAAGAAGATTTTAATTTTTCGGATATTGCCTTGCGCTCTAGGGATCAAAATTTTTTCGAAGAGATTGACTCGGATAGAGACTTCGCGCAGTTCCTTTGCAAGAGCTGCTTTTTTTTCTTCGCCAATACGGATTTTTTCTCGGATGGTGATCAGTTCCCTAAGACCCACGATCGCAGAGTCTAGCCAGACGGGAGCATCAAAGAGCATGTAGGAGCTTTCTTGAAAAACAACTTTTTCTAAGATGGGAATATCGATTCCGGCGATGTTTTCATGACGTTTCTGGACTTCGACAATTTTCACAGCGGGATAAAGATCAAAAGCGCTCCGATCAGAGAAAAGAGCAGAATAACCTGTGATTTTTTTCTCCGCAGCCGAAAATTCCCGGCGGAGCTGCTGGATCTCTTGCTCAGCCTGGTTGACCTCAATCTGAAGCAGCATCTTTTTCAACTGGAGCGTCGGCAGATACTTCTGCAGCTGCCCAAATCGATATTGCTCAGATCTAAGTTCTGTTTTGGTGAGCTTAACCATGCCTAACCTGCGTGGGGCCAGTATTTATCAATCAGAGTCTGTTTAATCCCCACTTCTTGAGGCTCGAAACATTCACTTAAAGTCTTCCACCCATAATCAAGCGCATCTTCTAGGAGAAGATTGACTTCCAAATTCATCATCCGCTCTTCAAAGAGATTGGCAAAATGGAGCAGCTTTTCATCCCATCGTGAAAGTTTAAAGCCCATCGATTGACGCTCTCTTGCTTTTTTCCCTTCAGCATAGAGCCGGATTTGAGCGTTGGCAACATCGCCGTGGTCTTCGCGGGTGACTTTTCCAATAACTTGCTGTTTCAGACGAGACAGCGATCCGAACGGATCGATCGCTCCATCGTGGAGATAAAACTGACCTTCGGTGATATAGCCCGTGTTGTCCGGAATCGGATGGGTCACATCGCCGCCGGGCATCGTCGTCACGGAAATGATCGTGATCGAGCCGCTTCCATCGATGTCGACCGCTTTTTCATACCGAGCAGCTAGATCTGAATAAAGAGATCCAGGATAGCCTCGGTTTGAAGGAATCTGGTCCATGGTAATCGCAATCTCTTTGATCGCATCGCCAAAGGCCGTCATGTCGGTGAGCAAAACAAGGACGTTTTTATCTTCGACAGCAAATCTTTCAGCAGTGGCCAGCGCTAAGTCTGGAACGAGCAAGCACTCAACCGCAGGATCTGTCGCGAGATGAATAAACATCACGGTTTTTTCAAGTGAGCCGGCCTTTTCTGCGTTATCGATGAACGCTTGATAGTCATCAAATCTCAGCCCCATGCCGCCGATCACGACAACATCAGCATCTGTTTGATTGGCAATCCGCATGAGAAGTTGGTTGTACGGCTCTCCTGCAATTGAGAAGATCGGGATCTTCTGCGATTTCACAAGACAGTTGAAAACATCGATCATCGGGATGTTCGTACGAACGAGTTCATGGGGAACGATACGTCGAACGGGATTAAAAGAAGGAGAATTGACTTCGACATGGTCTCCGACAATAGCTGGCCCTTTGTCAACAGGATCTCCCGAGCCGTTAAAGCGGCGTCCAAGAAGGGCTTCAGAGACAACGCCTTCCATCTGTTTGCCTAAGAAAGAGACTCTATCGTGAGTTCCGATGCCGCGGGTGTTTTCAAATGCTTGCAAAGTGACTTTATCGCCATCGATCCTAAGAACGGAAGCATAGATGCTGTCGCCATTTTGCTTGTAGATGCGCGCCATTTCTCCGAGTGTCACATTTTCAGCAATCACCGTAAGGAGATTGCCTCGCATGTCAACAATTCTGTCGTAGATTTTTTTCATGTGACGATCCCTTGTGTGGCATGGTGAATTTTCTCTTCGATGCGGGCAAAAGTCTTTTCATACCTTTCGGATTTGAATGGCATGAAGTTCATATTCTTAATATCGTTCTGCAGATCTAAGAAAAACGATCTAGCAGAATCATGTCCATCAAAATGAACCTCTGCTTCAAAAACCTTATTGATCAGCTGGAATAACGGAATCTGCCGGTCTAAAGGACAATAAGCATCTTCTTTATCAAACGCATTTTGCTGCAAATAGGCAAACTCATACAGTTCCGATTTCAAGTAGATGACCATATCGTGCAGGTTGATTCCCTCTTCGCCAACGACTTCCATCCGCTTGCCGATCTCATCGCCTTCTCGGAGAATTTTTGCTGCACGCTTGACGTTTTTGCCCCAGCCTTGGACTGTTGCTTCGAGCTCTAAGCTGACATCATCGATATATTTACTCCACGAGATCAAAGGATTGATCGCAGGATACCGTCTTGCATCTGAGCGAGCTCTTGAAAGCGCTAAAAACGCTCCAACAACGGCTAGTGTCGCCTGGGTGACCGGCTCTTCAAAGTTTCCGCCAGCTGGTGAAACAGTTCCGCAAATCGTCAAAGATCCAGTCTTGCCACTAGCTAGCCTAACAACACCGGAGCGTTCATAGAACGCAGCAATTCTAGAAGCCAGGTAAGCAGGAAACGCCTCTTCTCCAGGGATCTCTTCCAAACGTCCCGACATTTCACGCATCGCTTGGGCCCAGCGTGAAGTTGAGTCGGCAAGAAGCAAAATATCGAGGCCCATTTGCCGGTAGTACTCGGCAATGGTCGTCCCCATGTAAATGGAGGCTTCACGTGCTGCAACCGGCATCGAAGAGGTATTGCAGATGATGACCGTGCGGTTCATGAGAGGTTCATTCGTGTGAGGATCGGAGAGGTGCGGGAAAGTTCTGAGAACTTCGACCACTTCTCCAGCACGCTCTCCGCAGGCGACAACGATCACGATGTCGACAGCGGCATACTTCGCAAGATGGTGCTGAAGGACCGTTTTCCCTGCTCCGAAAGGTCCCGGAGAGCAAAATGTTCCGCCCTTCAGGATCGGAAACTGCGTATCGATGATCCGCTCCCCTGTGTCCATCATGCGGGTTGCTTTGATCTTATCGCCGATAAATAGCTGATTTTTGACAGGCCATCTTTGGACCATCGTAAAGGAGACTTCTTGCCCTTTGAGGTCGACGGCTTTAGCGATGACCGTATCGATAATATAAGAGCCGTCTTTGGAGACCCACGTAATGGTATAATCGCTGGTCAGAACAAACGGCACCATGATCTTGTGATGGAATCTTCCCTCCATCGTATATCCTAGCTCATCGCCTTGACGGACCACATCGCCAACTTTTGCGACAGGATGGTAGTCCCACTTACGGGCACGGTCTAAAGGAGGAATGTAGACACCTCTAGAAAGGAATAGACCTGTTGCATCAGCAACTTTTTCTAAGGGATTTTGAAGGCCATCGATAATACTGGTTAAAAGACCGGGACCAAGTTCAGCTTCCAATAGGTGTCCGACAAATTCGACAGGCGTGCCGAGTTTGATGCCGCGGGTATCTTCAAAGACTTGGACTTTGACTTCTTTTCCGGCGACTTCGATCACTTCTCCTTTTAAAAGGAGCTGTCCGAGTTTGACCATAGCAACCTCGCCTTGCTGAACGTTGCCATCAAAGGCGACGTGGAGCAAGTTTCCAAAGGCCTTGACGACTTTTCCTGTCACTAATTCTTTCATTTTTAACCTAAACCTGAATTTTGGGTTGCTTTCATAGAGTCTTACCCCATCTTTCGGGCACTTTTTAAAGATTTCTCGGGCACTACACCGTCTATAAGTGCCCGAAAAATCTTTAAAAAATCGCCTCGAAATCTACAGCAATTCTCTAAAAAATCAACCCGAAACTCAGGTTACAAACGCTTCGAGGATGATTTTACCTTTCGCACTATCTAAATCGTTCCATTGTTCGACAATAAGCAGCCGGGCCATATACGACAAAATCCAATCGATCGAAAAAAGCGGTTTATTGACCAGCTCTTCAATCCGATGGAACCGCCACTCGGCCACTGTTTTAAACTGCTGCCACGGATCTGATCCGCAGGACAAATATTTTTCCTTAAGCTCTAAAAACTCAATCGGAGGATCGTAATCAGGAGCATCTTTTTGCGCCAAGATACCTAAGACCAGCGGATCTGTTAAATCTTCAAATTGAAGCTCTCCGATCACATCACGGCCTAGTTGTTTGGCTCTAAGAGCTAGCAGCACCAGCCTCCAAGATCTTTCGAACTCCAGGTAATCTTTTAAAAACCCTTTTTGCTTCAGGATCTCCTCGTTAAAATAAGTGGAGATAAGTCCTGAAAAAAATCTTAATTTTTCCGCAGCCGATTCAAAGCGGTCTAAAAAATCAAACGCATATTCCGGAAGACCGTCTTTTAAAAGGAGCGCTTGGTCGAGCTCTTTTTCACTTAAATTCCCACGGGGATCAATCGCATCTTCTAAAAAAAGGGCGCGGACGTTGCTCAGGTCCAAAAAGCGACGGAACACGACGGTTTGTTCATAATCTTTTTTGTTCAGATTAATGGACAACCGAGCCGTCAATTCATCAAACGTGATATCAGGTTTTTCATCTAGGACAAGCGGGGGGAAAGAGGCTGCCAAAAAGTAGTAGTTTCCCACGTTCACTTCCTAAACAAATATTCTCTAAAATCCTTCCTAATATAGGCTGCAACCATCTCCTTGATTGTCTCATCAGAAAGGTCAATGGTGATGTTGTTGTCGATGAGCTTCACCTCAATGCCGCCGCCAATAGAACTGATCAAAACGCCTTTTTCTTTCAGTCTTTGGAGTACTTCAGAAGCCAGCAGTTCATTGACCGCTTTTGCAGAGATTGCAGAAGAAATCACGACGCTAAGATCTGACTTTGTCCCTTCTTTATCCAAGGCACGAATAATTGCGTTGATCAGCCCGGCCATGAGTTTAGGATCTTGCATTGGCTTAGTCACTAGCTTGGAGAGCTCAGGATCAAACAGCTTATGTTCGATTTTTTCTTTCAAAGCTTCCAGTGTTTGACGGCAAGCTTGAGCCACCGATGCTTGAAAAATCGCCTTTTGCTTTTCGATTTCACCAAAAGCATCATCGACCATTTTCTTTGCCTCTTTATGGGCATCGGCTAAGATTTCATCAGCCTTCCGGCGAGCGGATGCGACAATTCCTTCTGCTTCGTGTTTGGCAGGCTCTAAAGTCTCCCGCTTCAAAACATCACAGATTTTCTTAACCTTGTCTTTTCCGGTCTCTAATCCTTTCATAAAACATTCCTTTCAACAGATTAAATTGCCAAAATACTTTTGGCCCATGAACCTATCGTTCAATTTTTAACAATCGATTTCAGGGCCCTTTTTTCAGCCATGTAAATCTACATTGTCTTCGAAAGAGCATAAAAAATCTGCTCAAAACTACCCTTGCCTCGATTGTTCAGAATTGAAGGATCGGTTCATCCCTTCCATTTTTTTCCAAAACAGACTTAATTTTCAACTTGAAATCCATTCGCAGATGCGATATTTCTAGTGGATGTCAAAGTACCCTCTTGCTCTTCAACAACTGATTGCTTCTCTCAAGATGCTTCCCGGAGTCGGATCAAAGACAGCCGAGAGATTTGCATTTCAGCTTCTCACCTGGCAAGACGAACCGTTAGAAAATTTTGCAGACTTGATCGCAACTCTCAAAACAAAAATCCATACTTGTCCGACTTGCAATTGCCTAATGGACAGGGAAGTTTGCGAGTTCTGCGATATAAATAAAAGAGATAGTTCCCTTCTTTGCATTATTTCATCTCCCAAAGATGCGTATGCCATCGAAGAGACCCATATGTACAAAGGACTCTATCACGTCCTTGGAGGCCTGCTCTCCCCTTTAGACGGAAGAACTGTTGAACGGTTAGGTCTTCCCCACCTATTACAACGCATCTCCACTCTCCAGATCCGCGAAGTGATCGTTGCCCTCGACTCCACCTTAGAGGGAGACGCCACTGCTCTCTATCTAAAGGAGCAGTTAGGCAAGTCTGAGATTCCCGTTTCACGTCTGGCTCTGGGCCTGCCTATGGGCAGTCCCCTAGAATACGTCGATGGAGGAACCCTCTCCCGCGCCCTCACAGGCCGTCAAGTTTTTTAGTGGTCCATAGCAAAAATTCTTTTTGAACGCTAAACATTGCATAATTCCAGTTCTTTTTTTATACTCTGCCTACTTTGGTGAATTCATATGGTTAGCGTTAAAAATATCCTTTTGTACTCCTCTATGGTGCTCTTCACGTGTTCACCTATTCAGCAGGTTTTTTCAGGGCCTCTGCTCGCGGAAGCTTATGAGAGCCGCCGTGTCGAAAGGATTGATATCCAGGCAGAAAATCTCCCAACAGGCACCTCTTTTGATGCCCGTCCCGTTCTAGAGAAACTCCAAACCAAAGTCGGCAACCCCTTTTCTCAATTAGTTTTTGATTCTGACCTCAAATCACTTGCTTCTAACTATGACCGGATCGAGCCGCAAATCGATGTGAGCGGCGGAGAAGTTTTTATCACTATTAAGGTGTGGCTCCGTCCCACCATCCGAAAAATTACTTGGCAGGGCAATGCTCATATTAAGAACAGCACCCTGAGAAAAGAGCTCGATATCAAACCGACCAAAACCTATAACCGCGGCGAGTTCAATAAGAAATTTAACAAAGTCAAAGAATACTACGTTAAAAAAGGGTATTTTGAGTCCCAGCTCTCCTATACTATTGTGCCTGTCCCTGATTCCAATGAAGTCGATATCGAAATTACAGTAATCGAAGGACGTGCAGGAATCATTGAAGACATCATCTTCAGCGGCTTTTCCAATAAAGAGAAAAGCAAAATTCTCGAGATGATCTACACTAAGGAATACAACTTCTTCACCAGCTGGCTCACCGGCCATGGAGTTTTCCATGAAGAGGCCATCGAACAAGACCGTTTGACCATCGTCAATCTCCTCCAGAACGAAGGCTATGCCGATGCAAAAGTCGACCTCCAAATCACCAACGCTGAGAAAGAAGGGCGCATTGTTGTCACCATCACAGCCGACAAAGGCCCGATCTTCCATTACGGAGAAGTCACCTTCCGAGGAAATACTCTATTTACCGATAAAGAAATCGAAGATGCCTTCTTAATCCATCCGAAAGAAGCCTACTCTCCTGAAAAAATTCGCAATACCGCTGACAGCATCAAAGATCTCTACGGCCGCAAAGGCTATATCGAGACCAACGTCCAGTATGAAACTGAATTGGTTAGCGATGAGCCTGTATACAATGTCCATTTTGATATCGAAGAAGGCGCTGCGTATAAAATCGGCCTCATCCGTGTATTCGGCAATGAACAGACCCAGGTCCATGTGATTTTGAGAGAGTCATTGCTGACTCCCGGAGAGACGTTTGACTCCGTCAAGCTCAAAGCAACTCAGATGCGGCTCCAGAACATGGGGTACTTCAAAAACGTCAACGTCTATGCCGTTAGAACCCAAGACGATCAAATCCTCGGTGAAAACTACCGCGATGTCTATATCGAAGTCGAAGAGGCTCCTACAGGCCATGCAAGCTTGTTCTTTGGACTAAGCAATGGAGACGGAGTCTTTGGAGGTCTTGACATTACCGAGACCAACTTCAACTACAAAGGATTTAAACGTTTACCAAAAACCGGCCCTTCAGCAATGCGCGGCGGTGGTGAATATGCCCATGCGAAAGTCACTATCGGATCAAGTGTCAGAACCTACCTGGTCTCTTGGATGACTCCTTATTTCCGCGATACGCTTTGGAGAATCGGCTTTGAGGGTTATGTCAACCAAAGCCAATTAGAAGCCAAGGACTATCAGATCGACTCTCTCGGGGGCAGCATCTTTGCTTCGTATCCACTTTCTGCTTACTGGACTGTCGGCACCAAATACCGGGCTAAGCATGCCAAAATTGATGTCGCCCACGGGGTAAGCCGCAATGAAAAACATGCTAAAGACGGAACTGGAAATATTTCTGCAGTCTCTGCCTCGATCAACTACGATTCGACAGATAGCATGATCAAGCCCCATAACGGCTTCCGTTCGTACTTAGAAACTGAGTTTTCTGGTCTTGCCGGTGACTTTTACTTCTTCAAATACAGCTACGTCAATTCGTTCTACCAAGAGCTTTGGTCGCACGGCATTATGAAATACCGATGGGAAGCCCGATTCCTGCAGCCGATTTGGAAGACCGCAAGCGCTGAACAAATCTCACTTAGTGAAAGATTCTTCCTCGGAGGAGAAAACTCTGTCCGTGGTTTCAAGCCTTTCAATATGGGACCTCATTATAAAGCGAAAAGTCACACCAAGAAGACAAAAAAAGGTAAGCGCGCCGATTCTGACAAAGACAGCAGCGATCCTAAGGGAGGTATCAGCTATACCGTTATGTCGGTCGAATACCTTCACGAGCTTTTGAAAATCGTCGACGGTTTTGTGTTTATCGATGCCGGTACTATTTCGATGAAAAAATTTAACCTTCCGAATTTGCAGCTGACCTACGGTGCTGGCTTGCGCATTGAAGTCATGAACCGCATGCCGATTACGGTCGGTTTCGGTATCCCTGTCAATATACAGAAGCATAGAAAGTATCAGAAAGACATCTTCTACTTCTCGATGGGTGGACAATTTTAAAAAAATATCATGTTTAAGGAGAACATACACATGAAAAAACGATATTTAGTTACAGCCTTTATTTTAGCCGGCCTGCAGCTTTGCGCAGCGGAGCAAAAAGTCGGTATTGTCGATATGGAGAACGTCTTCATGGAGACAAAACTCGGCAAACAAGAGCAAGCTTCTTTAGAGACAATGCGTAAGCAGTTCGCAACGTTGCTCGAAGACACTGAGAAACAACTCCGTGACCTCCACGGACAACTCTCAGATAAAGACACACTCGATGGTCTTTCTCCTGAAGCCGAAGCAGAAATGAAAAACAAGTTTGCTCAGCTCAGCGATGAGATGAACCGCTACCAACAACAGTACAACCAGTTCCTGCAGCAAGGACAGCATAAGATCGTACAAGCTGTTTTCGGAGGCATTACACAAGCTTCTGAGAAACTCGCTGCTACAAAAGGATACACCATGATCCTGAACAAACAAGCTTGCTTCTACAGCGCTCCAGCTTTGGATGTCACAACTGACATGATCAAAGAGATGGATAAAAACTTTGAAGAAGAAGCGAAAAAGCAAGCAGCAGCAGCTTCTATCCCAACTGCAGTTGCTCCTCAAGTAGAAGTGAAGAATGAAGAAGCTAAGGCCGATGCTCCAAAAGCAGAAGCTATAACAGAAGAGGCTAGCAAACAAACAGCTGCCGCTCCTAAAGCTGAGGAAAAGAAAAGTGCAGCAACAGACGCTAAGAAATCTAAGTAAGCTCACTGAAGCCAAGCTCATCGGCGACCCCGAGCATTTAATCACCGGGGTCGACGATCTCACACATGCGAGCTTGTCCGATGCGTCTTTTCTTGCAAATCCTCTTTACCGTCCCCTGCTGAAAACAACTCTTGCAGGGGTTATTTGCATCGATCCATCCACCCCTCAAATTGAAGGGAAAAATTATCTTGTCTCTGACAATCCTTCTGCGACGTTCCAGCAGATTGTCAAACTCTTCTCGTACTCTGAAAAGACGACTTCCGGATTCCAAGGCATCCATCCAACCGCTGTCGTCCATCCGACCGCTCAAATAGCACCCGGCGTTACGATTGGCCCTTGCTCTGTTGTTGATGCTCACTGCATCATCGAAGAAGGCACACTCTTAGGACCCTCTGTCACCCTCGGCGCCGGCGTTAAAGTCGGAAACCACTGTTTATTCCATTCCCACGTCACCATTCGAGAAGGCTGCCAGATTGGCAACCGAGTCATCATCCAGCCAGGCGCAGTGATCGGCTCCTGTGGATTTGGCTACACACCGAATAAAAAAGGCGAGCACATCAAACAAGAACAGCTTGGCATTGTTGTCCTTGAAGATGATGTCGAAATCGGCGCCAATACCTCTATCGACCGCGCCCGCTTTAAAGTAACCCTCATCTCCCGCGGCACTAAAATCGATAATCTTGTCCAAATCGGCCATAATTGTGAAATCGGCCAGCATAACATCATCGTTGCACTCACTGGGATCTCCGGCTCTGTGACAACAGGCCGTTATGTCATTATGGGAGGTCAGACAGGCGTTGTCGGCCATCTGAAGATCGCTGATGGAGCGATGTTTGCTGCCCGCAGCGGTATTAAAAAATCGATCACTTCCGGTGGAAAATACGGCGGAGACCCTGTCGCTCCACTCATGGATCACCAACGGGAGCAAGTCCTTCTTAGAAATATCAAAAACCACACCGATAAAATCCGTGCTTTAGAAGAAAAGCTCGACAAGCTGACTAAAACTTAAAGTTGCAGCCGAGATAGAACGAGTGGTCGAGATAAGCTTTGTTCCACTCAAAATCGTAGCTGGCTTCGATTCCATACATATTAAAGAACGTCACGAGAAAGTCAATTCCCCCAAGGGCGACATTGCGGCCGGGCTGAGTGATCAATAGGTTTTTTCTAACCCCTGCTCCAACGATCTTCACATCACGATTCTTATCAAAGAACTCCCATTGCCATCCTAGATTGAACTCTGGAGTGAACACAACATTCGTCCAGATCCAGCTATAGTTAATGCGGGTGCCAAGCATCGATCTGAGCGACTGGATGTTATTTTGGCTGTGGTAATGCCGATTCAAGTCTCCAGCGTCTTTTTCGCGGTATTTATTCACGTGGACATACATGTATTGAAGATTGAGCTGCGGCACAATTTGCAAATGGTCAGGCATGCACGCATAGGCTGCTTTTTCGAAAGTATACTCCATTGCCACCATCGCATCGCATTCGAGGCCATGAGGAGCTCCTTTTGCAACAGTCCCAGAGGTATTACGATGGATCGTGTACCAGTCATATCCTCCGCCTAAGATCCAATTAAACGATAGCTGCGGCTCAGGGCTGCGGATATAGGTCAGATAGAAACTTCCATGGGCTTGATTGATATCGAATTTGCCCCAGCTCTCATTGACACGGCCAGCGATGTGGTCGTAATCAAAGAGAAAACCGACTCCGACATCTGAAAAAGCATAATCAAAACCGACCTGCCCTCCGACGGCATCATAGTGATAGCCAATCGCTTTTTTTTGCGTTAACTGCCGTCCCACATCGCCTGTCGCGCCAAAATAGAACTTCCAAGCATCGCTACCGCAATATTTTACTTGTTTTTCTTCGACCTGGGGATTCAAGTCGGGACAACAGTCCGCTAGAAGCTCTTCAGATTCAGCCAATGCAGTCATAGAGGTAAATTTGATCCCGGGTCCTGAAAAACGCTCCCTTAGCTGAGCCATCTGCCGGTCCAGTCGAATATTGAGTTCATTGACGGAGGTGAAAAGGCTCTCGACATAATTGGTATATGAAACGCCGTCTGAATACCCCGCAATCGGCAGTGCAGAAAGTAGCGTCAAGGCAAAGGCTTGTTTCCATATGGACATAGAGGATCTCCCTATTTCTCCATGTAACGATCTCTGTTTTATTATTAAAGGAATTTCTTTACATTCTCGACTTGCCTAAAAAATCCAGCTTTGAGATAGCTCAAGTTGATGATCCAGTATTATTATAAAACAGTCCGCGACGAAGAGTTTCAGCTCATCCCTCAGGTGAAGGAAGGGTGCTGGATCCATGTCGAAGATGCTACCACAGAAGACTTAACAACGCTTTCTAATCTCTTGGGCTTAGAACAGACTGATCTACAGGACTGCTTGGATAAATTCGAAGTGCCCCGTGTGGAAAGAATCCAAGGCACCGTCCTCATCTTTACTCGCCACTCTAGTGAATACGAGACCGGCCTCTATACCTCAACCTTGACAATCATCATCGGGCCCCACTACTTCGTAACCGTCTCCCCTCACCAATGCCACCTGATCCAAAACTTCCTCCAAGTCAAAAACAAGTTCTCGACACTTCAAAAGTCCAAGCTGCTCATTTCGATCTTATTTAAGATCACCCAAGACTTTACCGCTCATATCCGCAAAGTCCGGCATAACGTCTTAACGCAAGAAAAAGAGATGATCTCAGTGGATAGCGAAGACATCACGACGCTGACGAAAAACGAAGAGGTCCTCAATCAATACCAATCGACCTTGATGCCTCTGCGGAGTGTGTTGGAAGCGATTACCTCTGGCCGGTATACGAATCTCTATGAGAAAGACCAAGAGCTTTTGGAAGATTTGCTTAACGCCGTCAAGCAATCAGAAGATCTTTGCAGCATCAGCTTAAAAAGTATCCGGTCGTTAAGAGACTCATATCAGATCATCTTCACGAACAACCTGCATAAGACGATCAAGCTTTTAACAGCCTTGACAATCCTTTTTAGCATCCCGACGATGATCGCCAGCCTTTATGGCATGAACGTTCAATTGCCGCTTGCTACACATGAATTTGCTTTCTATTATCTGATGGGTGCAACAGGCTTCGTCATCATCCTAGCTGTGCTCTACTTCCAACGAAAGCGTTGGCTGTAGCCATACCGTCAGCTTTTCAAGTTGTTTGGGCGTCAAATACCGAGGTTCCTTCAGGTATATGCAGTAAGCCAGCAGTTGTCACTACCTTATCACATTTGGGCGTAGCAAGCGTGAATACCATATGAGATCGCTTTAAAGAGCTTCTCCAAGGAGCCGTGGTTTGTAGAGCTTCCTCAATAGAACAAACCTGATGAGTAACAATAAAAGAGTTATCTGGGCGAGTCAACGATGAGACCTTACGCACACCTTTAGTTTCCCACTTACCAGTTGCATGCATCGCGTTATCAAGGCGACCAAACAACGAAGGCCTGTGGACAATTGCAGCTCCCTCCAGCACTAACTTCATGGGGTTAAAACGAAGAATACCTGGATCTTCATTGATTTCAAGATTTCCATTACCATGAATGATTAAAGCATTTGTGGGGCGATGCTTTAGATCGGAATCAAATTCTTGCTTAAGTTCAGCTACAAGGTCATTTATACTTTGAATTGGATTAAACACATTTCCTATATGTCTGTCGACAGGTGTTAGGTGCTCTTTTGCAAGACGATGTTTTGCTCTTACGTCAGAAAATAAATAGGCAAAAACTTTAGACAATGCGAGAACGAGGCCAGGAATTAACGCTACAACTGCACTGACAGTTTTAATCATCCCTGTTGGGGAAGATCTAAGCTCGCGGGCTGTTTGAGAGCTATTGTTGCTGCCTAACTTGTGAAAAGAAGCGACATGGTGTATTTCAATGGTTTGATCAGTATCACGAAGTTCAACACGAATCGTCTTTCCATTAAAAAGATAACGAAAGGGTGCAAGACCTAGATCGCCAATCCCAGCAAAAATCCCAGAACCCTCTACTTTAGTATTGAAAAAAACAGCTAAATTGCTCATTTTTGATCTCCATTAATTATATAATGGGATTATTTTATCATTCGCCTAAATTATAAACAATAATCTACATCCTAAAGTTTTTTCTTGATCTTCTATTGTTAAAACTTGATTTAAGGAATTGGAACACACTCCAAAATATGAGCCTATTTTTTGGAGTGTATTCCAAATGCATCGCTGTATATTAGAGCCTTATGTCATTAAGAGAGATGTTGGATTCTCTAGGAACTTCTTTACGGTCTGGAGAAATTGCGCACCGATAGCTCCGTCAATGACCCGGTGATCGCCAGAAAGCGTCAGCCGCATGACTTTGCCAGGCACAACTGGTCTTCGATACCTGCTTCTTAGCTGTACTCTGCTTCTAAAGGAAATGTTGGGTCTAGAGTAATGGATCCTAGCTTTATTTCTTGAATTGAAAACTTCAAAAGTTATAATGGTTGTATAAGTGGATTGGGACTACCCGGTCGGCGCTAAACCTTGAGGGCAACCTCGGGGTTTTTCGCTTTTTGGGGAAAATGATTAAGGCCATATCCAGTTATGGATCCTACTCCATCCCTATAAAATTTCTTTTCTAAAATTTCAAAAGCTCGATTTGACTGATTAGGTCGTAGTACTGAAAGACCAATGGGTCTTGCAGTCATATCAGCAAATTGTAGCCCTTCAGAATTTGTTTTCTTATCCGCTATAATTATTTCAAAAGGCAAATCTTTCCCAAAAGCGTTATTTTTTTGGGCACGCGTCCTCCGAAATTCCTGATCCAACTCGGCATCTTCTTTTTTTCCTCGTGCTTCAAAAACAACATGGGTTAGATGGTCATCTTGCTTGTTTTTTTGCATAAACGAATACAGCCTTTCCAATCCGAAACCCATTGCAAGATGATAAGGATTCCTAGGATCCAAATAGCTCTCTTTTAGGCTTAATTTATCAATAACAACAGCAATGAGAGTAAATTCTACAGCTGCGATCAAGCTAGACAAATCATTCATAAATATTTCACGTGATTCTTTACTCAATAAACTGAAGTCTCCCCTCTTTTTCCTGATATCATTTTCATGCAGCACAGTCATATCATGTCCAAAAGTTGAAAACTTAAGATTGCGTAACGCAGGCGTTATAACATTGGAATAAAGTTGTTTGTGAAAGACACAAAAAGATAGAACAAAAAGCGGATATTCATCGTCTATAGATTCTAAGCTATGATCACCACTTTCATCGACGAATACAATGTAGTCGCTATAAATTAAACCCACGAGAAAAAATGATAAACATTTGTTCAAAATTATTCTAGTGAATTTTAAGAACTCTTTTTCTGCCCTTAGGTCATCAAGAGCGATGTTGGATTCTCTAGGAATTTCTTCACGGTCTGGAGGAATTGCGCACCGATAGCTCCGTCAATGACCCGGTGATCGCCAGAAAGCGTCAGCCGCATGACTTTGCCAGGAACAACGAGATGATCTTCGACGACCGCACGGTCTTCGATTGCCCCGATGGCAATTAGAGCTGCTTGGGGAGGATTGATGATGCCGACAAAATCAGAAACGCCGTACATCCCTAAGTTAGATACTGTGAATGATCCGCCGACGTATTCTTCTTTTTGGAGTTTTCCGTCTTTGGCTTTTTGTGCTAGGAGTTTGATTTCAGCGGAGATCTCTCCAAGGTTCTTGAAATCTGCGTGGCGGACGATCGGAGTGATCAAGCCATCAGGAAGAGCCACTGCAACAGAGATATCTACCGTTTTGAATCGGATGAGAGTCTGATCAGCAGAATTAAATCCGCTGTTAACTTCAGGATGTTCGCGAAGAGCTAAAGCACAGGCACGGACAACGAAGTCATTAACCGAGATCTTATGGCCAAGGCTTTTGAGCTGCTCTCTAGCATCGAGAAGTTTTTCTGCTCGGACTTCCATAGTGACGTAGAAGTGGGGAATAAATGTCTTCGCAGCTTGGAGCCGCTGAGCGATGACTTTGCGCATCGGTGACATTTTTTCTTCCTCGAAAGTCCCAGGAGCAACTTTTGGACGTTCATGGCGGCCAAATGTCACGGAAAGATCGGGCTGCCCAAGATCGAGATCGGAACTGACAACACGGTGGCCAGGGCCGGAACCTTTCACAGTTGAAAGGTCGATCCCTTTTTCTTTAGCGATTTTTTTTGCGAGCGGAGATGCGGGGATATGACTTGGAGCTGCAGCGGGAGGAAACTCGTAGTTTTTCAATGGAGGCTCAGGAGCAAAGGCAGGCTGAGCCAGGCCAGCGCCAGCAGCTGGTGCTGCAGCGGCAGGAGTAGCTGCTGCTTCAGTTTTTTTGACAGCAGGAGCTACAGCTTTAGGAGCGGCGCCTTCAGGCTTGTACCCTTCGATGCTTTCGTCTTTTTTCTCAGTAAAAATTCCAACAGGTTGGTTGACCACGGCGCTTTCCCCTTCTTTTACAATGATTTTACGCAAATACCCTGCGTCTAAAACTGCATGCTCAACAGTAGCTTTATCGGTTGCAATTTCAAAGACCACTTCGCCAACTTTGACAAAGTCACCTTCTTTCTTGCACCATTTTGCTATAGTCCCTTCTTCCATTGTGGGAGAAAGTTTTGGCATCGTCAGGGTAAAAGGCATATGTATCCTGTATATAGAAGTTTTTAAATTAAGTGAAGGGATTCTAAAATCGCTGCGACGATCTTTTCAACTGTTGGCATCGTCTCGCGCTCGAGAGTCTTGGCATACGCCATTGGAGTCTCGCCTTGCGAGACGCGTTTGATTGGTGCATCGAGGAAATCAAAGCAATGTTCTTGGATCTCATAGGCCACTTCAGCACAGATGCCTGTGAAATAATGTCCCTCTTCAACGAGGACCGCGTGGTGAGTCTTGCGGACAGAATTTGCAATCGTAGCAATATCGAGAGGTTTAATGGTTCTGAGGTCGATCAGTTCAACGCGGATACCTCTTTGGGCAAGCTCTTGAGCTGCTTTGATGCAAAGAAGCACCATGCGGCTATGAGCGACGAGCGTGACATGGTCGCCTTCAATGACAACTTTAGCTTGTCCAATCGGAATGAGATATTCTTCCATTGGAATTTCCATCTTGTCGTTGTAGGTCAGCTCGCTCTCTAAAAATAAGACGGGATTGTTATTGCGGATGGCTGATTTGAGGAGTCCTTTAGCGTCGTAAGGATTGCTAGGAGCGATGATGATCAGGCCAGGAAAATTTCCGTAGATTGCTTCGACGCAGTGGGAGTGTTGAGAAGAAACCTGTGCAGCAGCGCCGTTAGGACCGCGGAAGACGATCGGCACGGAAAACCGGCTGCCGGACATATAGTACATTTTCACCGCATTGGAGATAATTTGGTCAGCAGCGACAAACGAGAAGTTAAAGCTCATGAACTCAACGACCGGACGAAGGCCTGTCATCGCAGCTCCGATAGCAAGACCTGCAAAACCTTCTTCGGCAATCGGGGTGTCTATCACGCGCTCAGGGCCCCACTTATCGAGCATCCCTTTAGTGATTTTATAGGCGCCGTTGTATTCGGCGACTTCTTCTCCCATAATAAAGACGCGGGAGT
>CAZFXE010000001.1:55063-57880 GCA_964522945.1 uncultured bacterium | reverse complement strand
ATGATATAAAGCGTAGTTTCTTCATAGGGTTTTTTGGGATTGTAGTCCAGGGCAGCTTTGGGACAGACAAAAATCTCTCCTAGAAGCTGATCGTCAAAGGGGAAAGTAATGCAGTCGGTGGGGGTAGGGTCATTAAAGTGCTCGGCATGGAGCTGAGTAATTTTCCGGATGCCGACGAAATATATAGCGACTTCTTGAGTGGCGACTTTCTTCTCCTGGAGGAAAAACATAACGAGTTTCCTCACAGAAGAAAGATCAATCGGCAGATTAGATTGGCGGTTATAGACTTTTATGCGACTGCAGGGGTTTTTGGAAGCCCTGTAACTTTAGTGTTTTCGCCGTCTTTCCATCTTCCGACTTTGCGTAGAACGTCGATACGCTCATACCGCTTCAGGACGTTTCTCTTCTTAGCTGATTTACTTGCTCTTCCGTAGCTGCGATGTCTTGTCATGACGTTAACCTATGTTCTTGGGGATAAAGATTTTTTGAGCGAGCTGGACGTCTTCAACAACGTTGACGTGTTCTTTGTAGCCTTTATCCAATTTATCTTTCTTCGGTCCTGTTTTAGGAGCAGGAGGACGGGGTCGGTGGGGGCATTTTGCGCGCCGCTCTTCTTGCTTACTGATGCGTACCATGAATATTCTCCGTTAAAAGGTTCAAACTTTAACAAACCTCGAGCAAAATTTCAAGAAAATTTACCGTGTAAAATATTAATTAGAACTTTCCAGGAAGTTTTACATTTCAACAATGATAGGAAAATTTTGATCCCGGTAGGTCTGATACCGGTGTTTGGAGAGCTGAAATTTTTCAGCAGAGGTATGGTCTTCGAATTCATAGACGGTCTTAGTGCCCTCTAGGAGGGCAGATGGTCGGAGGTTGAAGACGGAAGAAAAAGGAAGCAGCTCTGTTGAGATGGTCAGGAGATTGGTCGGATAGGGCAGGAAATTGTCTGAGCTCCAGAAGAGCTTGTCGAGGAAATCATATGAGGCTTTGTCAGGAACCAAAAAGAGCAAGGGCTCTTTTTGAGAAAGGTGGTGGTGAGCAATGCGGCAGAGCTTGATGAGTTTAGAAGAGGTATCTTTAACGGGAAAAAAGACGATGTTCATTGTTGAGGGTGGGTGGGCTGGCCGGGTTGGATCATTCCGCAGGAGAGGAGGAACTTGAAGGTCTCTTCAACGGAAATATCGACAGCATGTGTTGCAGATTTAGCACAAAAGAGGACGTAGCCGGAAATGGGATGAGGAGCCGTAGGGACAAAGACGGTGACGTCAGCGTTTGGAATGATTTTTTTAAGCGCATCGGGGACATCGCCGGTGATGAATCCAACCGAATAAGTCTCAGGAGAAGGGAATGGGATTAAGATCGTTTCTTTGAAGGTTTTTTGTTCAGTGGACAACATGGCCTTGGTCAGGTCTTTTGTCAGGCGGTAGATTGAGCCGACGACAGGGATTCGGAAAATCACTCCATTGGTCAGTTTTAGGAGGTCTTTGAAGAAGAATTTCCGGGCAAGATATCCCAAAGCAATGATGAAAAGGAAAGTTAAGATCAGGGCAGTGATGCGGCTTAAGAACGTGACCAGCGTTTCATGGTGGAGCTCTGTTAACCCTTGTGTTTTTTCAAGCCAAAGCGTCGTTTTTTCGAGGATATTGAAAACGGGGTTGGTAAATAGATCGAAGAGATAATTGACGATCCAAACGGTCAGGCCAAAAGGAAGGAGGATGATTAAGCCGGTGGAGAAATATTTTCTCATTCGATAGTCCTCTCTTCTGGAACAATGGAGCCGCAGGAGATAATGTATTTGATGGCTTCTTCGGGTTTCATATCAAGGTAGATCAAATCTTCTTGTTTAAACAGGAGTAAAAAACCGCTGGTGGGGTTAGGAGTGGTCGGAACCAAGACAGAAACAAGGTTAGATCCGGAAGATGTACTGCAAATGGCTGGAGCTTTGCCGGAAACAAGTCCGAGGGCAAAGATATCTTTGCGTGGAAAAGGAACTAAAACGACTTGTTTAAAGGCAGTGGCATCTTTATGAAAAAGGGTCTTGATGATCTCCTTGGTTGTTTTATAGACCGTGCTGACGACGGGAATTCTATGGAGAAATCTGTCTCCGATACTTAAAAGGCTTCGGATGACATACCACCGAGTCAGTATCCCAAGGAAGATGATCAGGAAAAAGAGCAGAACCAAGATTAACAACTTGCTCAGGTAAAGGACGACTTGCTCATGAGAGAGAAATAAGAATCCTTGATTGGCGAAATCCGTATTTTGTAAAAAAGAGCTGACGGCTTTAACGAACGGGCCTGTAAAAAAATCAATTAATGACCCGACAACAGCGATGGTGATCGCAATTGGAAGCAAGATAATAAGTCCTGTCAGAAAATGTTTTTTCACACTCTCTTTGTACCTTAATTTCAGGGGAAGATGCAAGGGAAATTGCAGTTGATCGTTTTTGATCGGTGTAGAAGGTTATCGGCACGCGAGCTTGTCACAAGATAGGGCCTTACAACTGAGATTGGTGTAACTTCTAATTCCACCAACGTCGATGGTCATCATCATCGTCATCACGATCGTCCCAATCGTCATCATCGCGATCATGTCGTCTGTCATCGTGCCTATCGTCGCGCCTGTCCTCATCGGACAGAGTAGGACGAGAGTTAGAACAGGAGCTCAGAGCTAGCAAGAACAAGCTCATTAGGATGGTTATTTTTTTCATAGGGTCCTCTAATTTGGAACCTAACAATCTCCTTTATTTTGGGCAATGGGAAGAATAGTCACTTGCGTTTGGTGCGGCTGAAAAGAGATGCATCTCTTGCTTTT
>CAZFXE010000001.1:0-54963 GCA_964522945.1 uncultured bacterium | reverse complement strand
AGTCACTTGCGTTTGGTGCGGCTGAAAAGAGATGCATCTCTTGCTTTTTCAATCCACTTGGAAAGCTGCTTGGGATTGTGAAGAATTTTTTCTGGCAGGGTCAGATAAGACATGACGATAGGTCTGTTTTTTCCATCATAAACAAACGGTTCCGATCCGTAAGGTTCATAATCTTTTTCATTGGTCTCACCAATGCGGAAGTAGAGTGTTTCTCCCACAAGTATTCCAAAGATGACCTTATCGTAATAGAACCCATAGCCACCAAACATCGCCCGGCCTGTGATGGGTCCATGTGGCTTCATCAGGTTTAAAATAGACGCATACCGTTTTTTTGTTTGTTCTTTCATATAGAAGAGTTTCGCTGGTCTTCCAGATATTTTTCAAGAAATCCATCATTCCTGCCACTCTCAAAAGAACTGTTGACAGTCGAAGGATAGGATTCTAAAATGCTACAAATTTTATTTTGGTGTGATATGGGAATCAGATCTCTCTGCAATCATTTAAGGCATCCAGTTACTTATACGGACGTTAATGGGCAAGCCCAGCAGTTATCTTCGCAGGAGATGTCGTGTGTAACAATAGTCGTTTTATTGTTGCTGCCAGTGGGGGCAGCTGAGGCTATTAAATCCAATCGATCTCTTAAATCCAGTTTTATCACTATTGGGATACTAGCTGGTGCTGCATTCTATATTGCTACTGCGATCATGAAAATGATGAGCGGAGGAAATGGATCTGGTCGAGGCAAGGGTCCTCCAAAGCAAGAGCCGAATATGCTCGAAGTTTCAGGATTGATGGGCAATAGTGGGTGGTTTTCTATTGATGATGATACACCCAAATTTTCTGGACCAGAAGTCAAAAAAGAGACACCAAGGACACAAGGGCAGGGAACGGGCATCAAACAAACGCTCAAGCCTTCTGAAAATCTTCCGATTAGCCAAGACACGCTTCTAGTTTCTGGATTGATGGGCCAAAGCACGTGGATTTGTATTAATAATTCACCCCAATCATCAAGATCGGAACTGCAAGAAACTCCAAGCGCTTCTGTTACAGCAGCAGTAAAAAAAGAAGAGGAACAAAAGATACAAGATGATGAAACGTTTAGAATGATGCAAATTTCTGTCATTGGATCGTCGGAAAAAAGTGAGTGGGTTTATATGAACAATCCAGCCAGCTCTTTTATTTCAACAGGAGTCAAAGAAGAAAAACGAGAGATTGATTTGACTGTTTCTGTATTTGGATTGGAGGTCAACGAGTGGGTTTCGATAGCTGATTCATCCAACGTTTCTCGACCATATCAACTGTTGACTGTGACAAATGACCAAATCAAAGTGATTTCTAAAATGATCAAGTTGATCGGCAATACGCTGCTTCCACTGCTTTATTTTAAAAAAGATCAATTGTTAGAGATGGGTAAGCAAATCGAGAATGTCCACCCTTTGAAGTTTTTGGAAACAATCTTAAATACTCCAAAGATTAAGAAATCGATGCTCGAGATCAAAGGCAATAAATTGAAATGGGGAGGGTTCTTAAAAGGCGATAGCGAATCTCCTGGATTCATAGCCAAGTGTCAACGAGAGGTTGGCCTGGGAATTTTTGAGCCTCATCTTATCGATTTTTGCCAAGCTGTCAAAGTCGATTCTCAAACAGTTCTTTCTTTATTTGAAGCAAAAAAATGGGAAGAACTCATTTTGTTTTTAATCAAATAGTCGAGTTCAAGAATAGTAATAGTGGAGCTCTTCGTTCTTTTTGGGTCCGATCACACGCCATTTGAGCCTGAGGCAGTTTTGGGCGCAGAGGATTTGGCCCAAATAGGTATCTCCAGCGCAGAGATGAGAATCTTTGGAAGAGAGCGAGTGGAGGCCAGTAGGCTGCAGGTGGAAGAGGAAGACAGGATTGTCAATGCCTTGACGCAGGTGTTCTAGCGAGATCATGCCGACATGGGGATCCAAGGTCCATCTAAAGATATTGCTAAAACTGATCTCTTTGCCGTCTTTTCCGTGCCAGCTTCCTTTTTCATTAAAAATCAGAACGTTTTCTCCTTCTTTGGTAATTGCCACTTCTCCCTTGCCTTTTCCATTCCAGCCGCCTTCTTCACGGGATTTTGTCTTAGCGTGGAAGGTGAGCTGTTTGACACGGGAGAGCCTTTTCCAAAATTTTTGCAAGACTTGATCGTTTTTCTCAAGAGCAGCACGAGGTGTGTATTTTTCTCTCTCGATGAAGGAGTAGAGCTTTTTCTCATGGGGAGATAAAAGGGTATAGGCTTTTTTGAGGAGCTGCTCGAGCTCAGGAAGGAGCGGATATGCAGGATTAAACTGATAGAGGCGGGTTTTCCCTTCGTAGTTGCTAAGGATGACCCCGCCTTTTTCTAGACGGAGGAGGGCTTTCTGGATGGGAGTTAAGGAACTCTGGAGGAGGTGGTGGAGCTGTGTGCCGTAGCATTTTCCATTAACGAAGAGGAACAGCAGAACTTTTTGGACGTTTTTATTGCCGAAGAGAACTTCTAGCATAATTATTCACCTCAGGTGTGCTTCTTACAACCTCGTTTCGAGGTTTTTTCAATTCCTTCTATAATTCCCAATTTTTAAACCATTTTGCAAATCTTATCAACTATTTTCTAGTTTGATATTAGCTGTTTTCAAAAAAATGAAAAGTTGAAAAAGTGTTAAATAAGCCATAAAATCGTGTCTGAATACACAAAATGGAGCAGATATGGCACAAAATGACGTTTTAATGGCTAGTCAGCCTAAACCTAGAATTTTAGTCGAATTGATGATCGCCGGACTGGGTAGCTGCTTCCTGGCGATCATGTCGCAGTTTTCGATCCCGCTTATAATAACACCGGTTCCGCTGACGCTGCAGACGCTAGCTGTCTTTATATTGGGAGGCGTCCTGGGAAGCCGCCGTGCGGCCTATAGTGTGATCGCCTATTTAATCCAGGGATGTTGTCTTCTTCCGGTCTTTGCAGGAGGAGTTTCTAATCCTCTATGGATTATGGGTCCTCAGGCGGGGTTTCTGATTTCTTTTGCGTTTGCAGCGTTTGTCATTGGGAAAATGATCGAGGGAAGACCTCAAGCCCACATTCTTTATTATGTGGGAGCGTTAGGGGTAGGGCAGTTGGTGATCTTTGTGATGGGGATGGCTTGGTTGTCGTTTTATTTAGGAGTGTCTAAAGCGTTCACGTGCGGTGTTGTCCCTTTTTTAAGCGGGGCTGCTCTTAAAATTACGGCCGGGTCGCTTGCCATCCGTTTCTACAGGGGTCGAAAATGAGTACGCAGGCTTTAGTTTATGCTGATCGGGGAGTCTGTGGTCCAAGCGCCACTGCGCTGAAGAAGCAATTGAAGTCATTGCTAGATCCATCGATTTCCGTATTGAAAGTCGATGGAGAGTATCTTAGGACAAAAGCTTGGGAGGGCAAAACAGCCGTCTTAGTCATGGGAGGAGGCAGCTGTGGCTGCTGGGATGAAGAGCTCCAGGCAAAAGGCATTGAAAAGATTGAGCGTTATGTGAAGGAAGGAGGGAGATACATTGGGATTTGTGCGGGGGCTTATTTTGCTTCGGCGGAGAGTTACTTTGAACTGAGCGATAGGATAATTGAGAGAAGCAGGCCGTTGGCGTTTTTTCCAGGGAAAGCAATGGGGCCTTTAGTCGATGAGGATGATTATCTGTCACTAAAGGCCGCAAGGGCAGCGGAGGTCTGCTATAAATTCCGTGGGTTAGCAGAGGAAGGATCTCTTTATTACCAAGGAGGATGTTTGTTTGATGTGGAGGAGGACTCAGCTACCGTGGAGGTCATGAGCACCTATCGTGGTCTTGGAAAGGCAGCAGCTGTTTTTTGCAAAGTGGGAAAGGGATGCGCTTTTTTAGATGGGACGCATCCGGAATTTGTATGGCAGGTAAGTTTATCAAAAGGGACAGACGAAGTTTACTGTGAACTTGTGGGAAAGCTGTCGATGCAAGAAGTGTTTCGTCAGAGAGTTTGGGAAGAGATAGTGAAAAAGCTGGGCCTGAAGTGATTATTTACGGCGGCGGCGTTCTTTTTTGGGGACGGCAAGCTCCCAGCGGGACTCTAGGAGGATGAGATCGATGGCGGTCGGTCGGACTTTGATCGGGTCGCCGGTACGATGGGTTTTGCCAGATGTTCTGCCGACAAGGGTATTTTGAGCTTCGTTGAAGACGAAGTAGTCGTTCTCAAGTTCAGAGATGTGAAGAAAGCCCTCTAACATCAGGTGGTTGATATCGAAGAAAAGTCCAAAAGGTTTGATGCGGGTGATGATGGCATCGTAGACTTCGGTAGGCTCTTCTTTCATCCAGTGGTCCATCAAACGTAGCTTTTTCAGGATTTTCACGCTGCTTTCGGCACGGAAAGAAATTCTTTCTCGTTCAGAGGCGATCTCAGCGATCTTATCGATCTCTAGATCTTTCCCTTCCTGGTCAAACAAAAGCCGCTGGATGACGAGGTCAGTGTAGCGACGAATCGGGCTGGTGAAGTGGCAGTAATATTCTAGTGCAAGTCCGTAGTGGCCGATGTTAGCAGAAGAGTAAAGGGCAAGGTTCATGCTGCGGATGAATCCGACAGCTAGCTGCGTAGCAAAGGGTGTTTTTTTGGCTTTTTCAAAGAGAGCTTGGATGTCTTTTTGGGTGGGAGTGTTTGGAAGGGTAAATCCCATCGAACGGGCCATGGCGTAGAAATCATCAAAATCTTCTGTATCGGGAGCTTCATGGATGCGGAAGACGACCGGTTTACCTTTCTCGGAGAGGTGCTTGGCAACGGTTTCATTGGCCTTGAGCATGAACTCTTCGACGAGCTGGTGGGTGATGTCGTATTCAACGCGTTTGGATTTATGGGGCTGTCCTTTTTCATCAACTATGATGACGAGTTCAGGAAGAGCAAAGTCGATGCTTCCTCGTTCATGCCGTTTCCCTTTCAATAGATTGCAGAGCTCGACCATGAGTTTAAGCGCATCGAGATGGGGACTTTTAATTTCGCCATCGAGGACTTGCTTGGCTTCTTCGTAGGAGAATCGCTTGGCGCTTTTGATGAAGCTCCGGACGATGCGGTAGTTAGTCACAGTTCCATCTTTATCAAAATCTGCAAGCACAGAAACAGTGAGGCGGATGACGTTAGGCTGGAGGCTGCAAAGATTGTCAGAGAGCTCATGCGGCAGCATAGGGAGGCAATAGCCGGGAAAGTAAGTCGAATTGCCGCGCTGTATGGCTTCTAAGTCAAGAGGGCTTCCTGCTGGGACATAGTGGGCGACATCGGCAATATGAACGCCGAGATGGTACCCTTTTTTGTCTTTAGAGATCGAAAGGGCGTCATCGAAGTCTTTAGCGGTCTCAGGATCGATGGTCATCGTTGTGAGTGTCGTTAGGTCTTCCCGGTTGTTGAGTTCTAATTTGGGGACTTCTCGACCCCATGCAGCGGTTTGCTCTAGGGCTTCAGGTGGGAAAACACTGCGGAGATCGAACTCTTCAATCGCGCATTGGATATCGCAAGAAGGATCGGAAATATGTCCTAAGAAATGAGATATCTCTCCTTCAGGTTCTTCTTTTTCACTGCCCCAGCTGCGGATTTGGATGATGACGCGGTCGCCGACTTTAGTTTTGGGTTTGGGAGCGACAGCAATGAATTTAGAATTTCCAAGGAGCGGAGAGTAGGCATAGGCTTTGCCTTTGAGGCCGGGTCCGAGGTGATGGATCGTTGCTCCAACGTGGGTGCGTCCTCGTTCGAGGACAGCAGTGACTTTTCCTTCTGGCCCTTTTTCAGAGACAATGGAATTGACTTCGACTTCGACGCGGTCACCGTCGACAGCACCGTCTGTGAGGTGTTTAGGAATGAAAATATCTTGGGGATATTGGGCCTTATGGTCAGGTACGACGAACCCAAATCCTTTGGCATGGACGCGGATTGTCCCGGTCATTAGGTCGCGAGGGGCGCCGCGCATCACATATTTTTTTTGATCAAGTGCAAGGACGCCTTCGTTAACAAGGTCTTCTAAGATCATTCTGCAGAGGGCAAGAAATTTAGGAGAAATGCTGAGCTTTTTAAAGAGTTCTTTTTCGCTGAGGGGAGCGTACTTCTTACCTCGGACGTATTCTAGTATTATTTGTTTGAAATTTTCGTAGTTAGGGTGAGTTTTTGACATGAAACTTTATTGTAACCGTCATCCTGTTAAGAAACAAGTTGAAGATTACTTTAACCTGAGTTCTTGTAGTCAAGAAAGACCTTTAGTCTGTAATATATTCCCAAAAAGAGGAAGGTATTATGTTCGATTCTCTGACTTCTATTGTAAATTCTATGTTCAACCAAAGGCAAACTTTAGAACAAATGAATGTTATATATGGCTTTGAAAACATCGCTAGGAAATTCATCTCCATGCCCAGCCTAGAAGTCGCTCCAAATTTAAATTTTTCAAGTTTAATTGAAGAGGTTGGGAAAAATTCCAATGAAGCTGGTACGGTCCTTCTATCAGATGGATCCCCAGTTGCCGTTATTTTTAATACTGAACAAATTCCATTACTTAACAAAATTATAAACTTTTTTCCAGCCGTTATCCAGAACATGCGTGATACACTCAATCACAGGATAGAGTTCACAAAAGAACTCCAGAAATTAAGCGTTGAGCTACTCGACACAGCAGGGGAATTTCTCCACGTTTTGCCTTACTTTATTCTGATTGGAACAATCTTAACTGTGGAAGGAGCGTTCTTTCTTGGAAAAAGGTATTACGAAGTCGAAAATGACCAAATAAAACCAAAATCAAAAATGAGCTACATAATACCAAGTGCTGTTCTTGCATTTGGAATCGGTCTACTTGCTTTATCAGTTTATGGAGCAAGCCGAACAAGCAGTAACTTTCTTGGTGTTGCCAAATCTTTAAGAGCTTTTCCTCGGTAAATCTTGAGGATCAAAATTTAGGGTGCGCGAAGCACCCTATTATTCTACCCAATGTAAGACATCTCGCAGGATGCTCCATCTTTTGGCGGTAGGGTCGTATTCTTTTCCAAGGAACCAATACTGCCTTTGCTTATAGGTAAATCCCTGTTCTTGCTTGAGAAACAGCCATTCGTTGAGAAAGTGGACAAACTGCTCAGCATTCTCTGTCATCGGATAAGCAAAGTACTTTTTCCCCAATTGGCCATTGTAAGTCAAAGTGGTGAAGTTTGGATTGGTCAAGCACCAGATGTAGCTTTGTAGTTCTGCCCACAAAAAGCCATCAAATTTGTTCGAAGCCAGGTCATCGATATTTCCTTCAACGGTGGGGTTGTGGGGGAAATGGGTTGCGGCCACTTGTTTATAAGCGCCTGCAATGCCTATTTTAAAATTGGGATCTTTTTCAATGTCCTCAACGGTATCGTATTTCTCCAGATTTTTGTTAGAGATGATCAAAGCATTTGAATCTTCGAGATAGGCTTCAGTAAATTGCATTTTCAGGATCCTCTGCTCATTAATCACAATGGCGCTCATGACGATGTCGCAATAGCCGGTATTGAGCTCTTCACCTAAGTGATCATAGTCGATTGGAACGAACTCCAGCTTGACATCGAGGTCTTTAGCGAGCTGATAGGCAAAAGCAATATCGTAGCCGACAAGCTCACCGTCATTATTCAGATAGCTAAAAGGGATGGCATGAGGTTCATAGCCAACTCGGATCGTGCCGCGGTTCAAAAGTCTAGCAAGGGGGAAATCTACCCCTATCGTGCTGGGAGGAGCAGGAACCCGTTCTTTATAGACTGTCACGTGGGGAGGAGAATTAATAACCTTGCTCATTTTAAGGTTGTAGTAGAGGTCGTGGTAATTATCTGTTGAATGGACAAAGTGTTTTCCGATTAGGACGAAAGCAAATAAAGCAGCAGCCATCAGGCTAAGATGGAGTACGAGCCTGCGCCATTGAACTTCAAGAAGCCCATAATATCTCAAAATGACTAGGTACATGAATGAAAGCATTGAGACGGTACTGAGCAAGACTTGGAAGTTCAAGGTAATTGCAGAGATCTCAGCGTAGAGATTAAACCCTGATGCAGGAAGCGACAAAGTCGAAAGAAGAAAGGGAAGGGCGATAAAGGTAAATTGAGGAATACCGAATGAAAAAAATGTGACAAGTAAAGGGAGAACAATTGTCTCATAGCCTGTTAAGGGATGCCGATAATAGAACGAGAGGAAAAACAGGAAGATAAGCGGTAGGAAATTTCCAATCTGTGCAAAGCCAAACCCGATCGGAACGATTGTCTGCGAGGTGGCTTTAAAAGTTCCGAGATCGAGATTTTTCCGGTCAGCCAGCCGCCTCATTGCATTGTTGATATACGGAAGCGCAATGGTTGGGATCCCGGTGGCAAACGGAAGAAAGCCGACGATTTTATATTCCCGCCACAGCTCTTTGTAAGGGATCGAGGTTAAGCACGAGACAATCATTGGAAGGACCCAGATGCTCAAGAAAATGGTTGTGGCAATGATGATCACGACATAAAGCTGTAATTTGGCTAGATCATCAAAATTCACGGTCCCCATGACATATGCCACGTGGGCAAAGATCCCGATCGGAGCGATGATCGTGATCCACTTGATGATCCTCTCCAATGAACTATTGATCCTCTCTAATAAACTAAGTAGGGGATCTTTTTCTTTGAGGTGCATAATCGCAAAGCCAAAGACTAAGCTAAACAAAGCGATGATCGGCACGCCATTAAAAAAGATGAGATTGGCTGTACTATTGGAAGCTTCCTTGTGAGATTCTCCTGGGAGCGCCGCAAAAGTGTCTAAAGAAAAGTCAGCAGCCGGACTTGCAAGCGGCGTGGGGATCAAGACCTTCATGACATAGCAAACGACCAGGGCTGACACCCACAGCAAAAGAAGAACAAACCAGCCCTTCTTAAAAAGCTTTTTCGCAAGATCAGGTGAAAGAGACCCCAATCCATGCATTAACAGGGAAGGGATGTAGGGAATCACAATGATCTGCAAGGTAAAGACAAAAAGATCGCCGATAGGCCTTAGGACATTGCAGAGGGGTCCGAAGAAAAGTCCTACAACGATCCCCAAAAGGATTGCAAAGAACGCCTGATAGCCTAACTTTGAATGCACCATTATTGCGCACTTTAGAAGAAACCAGGAGATGCTTCAAGAAAATTATACTTCTCCCATTTTTGTAGCCCATTGCAAAATGCTTCTTTTGAAAGACATACAACGGTTCAAAAAAGATCTAATATCAAGAGAATGTTTTATGCTGTCGGCTTGGATTTCTAGTGGTAAAAGGAGTATAATTATCTCTATTCAACCCAATGAGGATGTGCCCGTGTCCAATCTAATATCTGCAACGTACAAAAATACTTTTGATTTTTTTCAGGATGTATCTATCAGCTATGAAAATAGCACAGGTAAAAATTTATCAAGTGCGTTAAAAATAGTATCCTGTTTTGTTCTTATAGCCTCGTTATATATTGGAATTAAGTATGCTATCTCTTCATTAAATGGTCGTGTTTCCCAATCCGATTCTTCAAATTCTAAAGATGTAGGGGATATATCTGAAGAAAGCATTGATGAGCAACTGGAAGAGTTATTTAAGTCTTCCGAAAAAACTCAAAAACTATTTGTTATTAATAATCTTAAGGTCGGGGTTATTTTTAATCCTAGAAGAGAAAAAATAGAGATAGGGCTTCGCGAGGTGAGTGAACACGTGATTTTAGCCTCACTTAAGCCTGTGCCCAAAGCAGTTTGGGAGTTCATTGAAAATAAAGCCCCACCTAATCAAACATCTAGGAATCTTTATGATGCATGGGGCAATGGGGTCCTCTTTAGAGACTTAGGTTTTGTATGATTTTCTTTCCACGCTGAGAGCGGTGTTGGAAAGGAGCATCGCGATCGTCATGGGGCCGATGCCACCTGGAACTGGTGTAATATGAGAGCAAAGCGGGGCCACCCGTTCAAAATCAACATCGCCGACGATCTTTGTTCCATTGCGGTTGATGCCGACATCGATTACGACAGCGCCTTTTTTGACCATGTTTGCTTTCACAAAGTGGGGGCTTCCCATAGCAGCGATCAAGATGTCCGCTGAGTGGGTCAGCTCTTTTAAATGTTTGGTTCCGGTATGGGCGATGGTAACAGTGGCATTTGCAGTGGGATTTTTTTGCACTAAGAGAGCAGCCAGCGGCTTGCCGACGATATTGCTCCGGCCTAAGATCACGACATGCTTGCCGCTTAGGGAGATTTTGTAAAATTGTAACAGTCGATGGATCCCTTCAGGGGTGCAGGGGGTAAAACCGTTAGTCTCTCCAAGGAGCAAACGGCCCATATTGACCGGATGGAACCCATCGACATCTTTATCTGGATCGACCGCTTCCATCAAAGTGGAGGCCCTGAGATGAGGCGGCAGAGGCTGCTGAATCAAGATTCCATCGATAGTTGGATCGTTATTGAGTTTTTTAATGTGGGCAATCAGCTCTTTTTCAGTGGCATCAGCGGGAAATTTTTTGTCTTTGGAAACAATGCCGACATCCATGCATTTTTTCTTTTTCATCCTGACATATGTCTCAGAAGAAGGATCTTCGCCAACGATGACAAAGCTAAGTCCCGGAGGACGTGTAAACGTACCGATAGTCTTCTTGACGTCTTTGAGAATGTGATCCGCAACTTTTTTTCCATCCAAAAGAATCATCGGATCTCCTTTTGCATCGCAGAATGAAGCAGGCCATTGGTGGCTAGGATTGTAGTGGCTTTAAACGGATCGCAAGGCGAGCCGTCGTATTGAGAGATTTTTCCACCGGCCTCTTCAACGAGGAGCAGGCCTCCAGCAAAATCCCACGGCTGCAGCGAGACTTCCCAATAAGCATCAAATCGGCCAGCGGCAACATATGAAAGATCTATCGCAGCAGAACCAAACCGGCGGATTGGGACGCCTTTACGGGTCATCTTAGAAAACGTCTCCACGCAGTGGAGAGGATCTTCATGGACGTTGTACGGAAATCCAGTGGCGAGTATAGCCTCATCTAACGAGGTATTTGTTGTGACTTTGAGAGGAGTCCCATTGAGAAAGGCGCCCTTTCCTTTTTCTGCCCAGAAGAGCTCTTGTGTCATCGGTTGGTAGATGCAAGCGGAGGTCACTTGGTTTTCAACAACAGCTGCAATGCTCACAGCAAAGAGGGGAATGCCGTGCGCAAAGTTGACAGTGCCGTCTAGTGGATCAACGACCCAAATGATATCGCCTTTTTTCGACTCTCCTTGCTCTTCTCCAATGAATCCATGGGACGGAAATCTTTTGATTAAACAGGAGAAGATACAGGCTTCTGCAGCCTTATCATAATGGGTGACTAAATTGTGCCGTCCGGGTTTGGAAGAGATCTCAAATGATGTGCCAAAGCCTTTGCGGAGGAGATCTCCTGCCTGCAAAGCAGCTTCAATTGCGACGGTGAGAAACTCTGAGTTATTCTTCTTCATATTGCGGCTTGCGGAAGAGGTTTTTCCATCCGACTTTTTTCGTATAAATATACAATCTTATCGGACATGTAAACCACAAAAATGCGTAAAGTCCATCGACTGCCGACATAAAGATCACATCGGTCAGAGCTGTCAGGGTAGAAAAAGGGATGCCCCTGTCAAAAAGATGGACCAAGACAAATTGCAAGAGCGTCAAAACACTGGAGATGATGGCGGTAAAGATAGATAGTGCTAAAGGTTTATCTTCGAAAAAGTGTCTCTTGTGAGCGTAGAGAATAAGCGTTGCTAAAACAAATGTCAGAGTGTAGATCCCGAACTTAAATTCAGAAGACATTAAATCCAAGATGACTCCGCAGACTAGAGAGAGCCATAGCGATTTTGAGAGTGTTGAAGCATGGTAGGTCAGCGCTAAAAACGGAGCAAAAAAGCATAGATGTAAATAGGGGAAAAAGACACTGCCGAATATGGCAGCTAGCAGGCCTAAGCTAAAGGAAAAATATAAAGGAATCTGTCTCATGTTCTCTTATGCCAATCTACGGCAGAAGAGATAATCGTGGCAAGATCGCTTTTTTGCGGAGTCCATCCGAGGACTTCCTGTGCAAGTGCAATATCAGCGACTAAGACAGGAGGATCATAGGGATTGCGGGGGGTTATTTCTCGGGTAATCGGTCCGACGTATTGTTCGATGGCATCGATCACCTCTTTCACAGAATAGCCTTTGCCGCTGCCGAGGTTGAGTGAGATCCTGGTTCCGCCGTTGATCAGCCATCTTAAGGCAAGTACATGCGCCTCTGCCAGATCCGAAACATGGATGTAATCGCGGATTGGGGTTCCATCGGGAGTGGCGTGATCTGCGCCAAAGATCTTAATCGATTTTTTTTCCAAAGCTGCTGCGATCGTGACAGGGATCAGATGCGTCTCGTGACGGTGAGCTTCGCCAATGCCAGCGGAAGCTTCGGCTCCAGCTGCATTGAAATATCGGAGGGAAACCGATTTTAATTGATGCGAAAACTCAGTGAGCAGCTGTTCTGCAAGCCACTTGGTTTTTCCGTATTCATTGATCGGCTGGCCAGAAAAGTCTTCCAAGATAGGTGTCTTAGCGGGATGGCCATAAACTGCAGCGGAGCTTGAGAAGACTATTTTGTCAACCTGATGTCGAACCATCGCTTCTAAAAGATGGCGTGTCCCTTCGACATTGTTTTGATGATACTTTTGAGGGTTTTCCATCGATTCTTTCACATCGATGTATGAAGCTAGGTGGATGATGCCTTTTGGTTGATACTTTGTAAAAACAGCATCGAGGGAGTTAGCATCGGAAATGTCGCCTTCGACAAGGGGTCCCCATTTGACAGCCCACTCATGACCGTTAGAGAGATTGTCATAGACGATCGGCTCAAAGCCGTCTTCTTTCAGCGCTTTGCAAACATGACTTCCAATGTATCCTGCTCCACCAACAACGAGAATGGTCATTTAACGATGCTCATAGCTACATGCACTGATACGAGTGAAGCAAGATTGGTTAAAACTGCCGACTCTAAGGACATGGGTTTAGTTAATCTTGAAGTTACGTAGACTGCTGTCAAGCAAAACACTGCCCTGGCTGCAAAACAAAAGGGGACTGCTAGGCTCATGGGAATTTTCCAGTCATGTTTTTTTTCAGTATATTTCACAATACTCATGAATAGAATATTGAGCCCAAGATCAGTTGCATTGAAAGCAAGCAAGGTCGATGTGGAGAGAGTGCTCCATCTTCCGACAGCATATCGGACAGGTATCGCAACGAAATGAGCAGCAGTGATAGCAAGTGTCGACATTTAAAAAGCTCCTTTGGTGAAGAACATAGCGGGGATGGTTTTGAAGATGATTCGGAGGTCAAGAGTCAGTGATTGGCGGTCGATGTAGCTTTCTTCAAGACGAATGCGTTCTTCAAATGTCAGCAGGCTTCTTCCTGAGGTCTGCCAGATGCCGGTCAGGCCCGGACGGACGGAGAGGATTTTAGAGGCTTTAGAACCGAAGTATTTCTGGATCTCCTCTTCTGTGACGGGCCTTGGACCGACGACAGAGAGATCTCCTTTAAGGACGTTGAAAAATTGAGGGAGTTCATCAAGAGAGGTTTTGCGGAGGATTTTTCCGATGGTGCTGACACGCGGGTCTTCTTTGAGTTTGAAGTAAGTGTCCCACTCTTGTTTAAGTTTGGGATTTTCTCTTAAGATCTCGAGTAATTTTTTATCTGCATCTTGGTGCATGGTGCGAAACTTCCAGCAGTAGATCGACTGGCCGTCTTTTCCTACACGTCTGGAACTATAGAAGATGGGTCCTGGAGAAGTTGCTTTAATGAAAAAGATTGCAATCACGCCGATAGGAATGAAGAAAATCATTGCTCCAAGGCTAAACAAAATATCAAAAATTCTTTTTGTACTTGCCATAAGGACTAATGATATAACTTATTAAGTAATTAATTGCTAGAGACTGTCCACAAAGTATGATCAGGATGCTTTGCTATAACTGTATAAAAAATTTTAGCCATATTGGATGTATATGGCTAAAATTTTTTATACAGTTATAGCGAAAGTGAATACACAAATCATCTGATCGAACTTTGTGGACAGTCTCTTATGAGACGCCGATTCCAAAGTAATGAAAGCCTTTGGCTTTCATTTCATCTTTTTTGTATTGATTGCGGCCATCGAAGAAGGCTTTTCCCTGCATTGATTTTGCAATGATATCCAAATCGACAAAGCGGAACTGTTTCCATTCTGTAACGAGAGCTACCGCGTCAGATCCACAAGCTGCGTCGTATTCATCGCGGCACCAGGTGATATTAGGGTGATTGAGTAACTTTTGAGCTTTAGGCATTGCTATCGGATCATAGAGCCTCACATGAGCACCTTGATTCAAAAGCTCTTCAATGAGCTTTAGAGCTGGAGCTTCGCGGAGGTCGTCGGTATCAGGCTTAAAGGTCAGACCCCAGATTGCGATGGTTTTTTTAGAGATGGAGCCGAAGTGGGCATGCATTTTTTTTGCGAGGAGTCTCTTCTGCCGTTCATTGATGGTATCGATGGCTTGCAAAAGAGGAGCGTCATAGCTAGTCTCTCGGGCCATGGCTTGCAGAGCGCGGACATCTTTAGGGAAGCACGATCCGCCGTAGCCGGCTCCAGCGTAGAGAAAGTGGTAGCCGATCCGTTGATCGGAGCCGATGCCAATGCGGACCTGTTGAATATTTGCTCCGAGCTTTTCACAAAGGCCCGCCATTTCGTTCATGAAAGAAATTCGTGCTGCGAGCATCGCATTGGCAACGTATTTGGTCATCTCAGCAGAGGCGATATCCATGATGATGATCCGGTCGTGATTGATCGTAAAAGCGGAATAGATCTCTTTCATGACCTGTGCTGCGTGAGGTGATTCAACGCCTAGGATAATGCGGTCGGGCTTCATACAATCGGCAATAGCAGCGCCTTCTTTGAGAAATTCTGGGTTGGAGACAACATCGAAAGGGATTTTGATCGTTTCTTCGATAGTCTGCCTAATTTTTTGAGCTGTTCCTACAGGAACAGTCGATTTAGTTACGATCACCATCGGCTGTGTCATCGATTCAGCAACGGATCTAGCGGCAGCAAGCACGTAGGTAAGATCGCAAGAGCCGTCTTCTTTGGAAGGCGTCGGTACAGCGATGAAGCAGACTTTAGAGTTTTGGACGCTGGATTTATAGTCGGTTGTAAACTTGAGCCGTCCTGCAGAGATATTTCTTTGGACGATCTCCTCAAGCCCTGGCTCGTAAATTGGGACAATCCCTTTTTCTAAAGCAGCGATCTTCTCTGCATCGATATCGAGGCAAATCACGTGATGGCCCATATCCGAAAGACAAGCTCCAGTCACAAGGCCGACATAACCAGTACCGATCACGAGTAAGTTCATGAGATGACTCCATCTAGAAGAGAATACGTTTTTTGGCAAAGGGCCGCAAGTTCTCGGTCGTGTGTCACGACAATAAGAGCTTTGCCTCGTTTTTGGGCAGCGCCCAGCAAGAGGTTATAAATGACCGTTGAATTCGCATGGTCGAGATTGCCGGATGGCTCGTCGGCTAAAATTAAAGCGGGATCATTTAAAAATGCGCGGGCAATGGCAGCGCGCTGTTTTTCTCCACCGGAGAGCAGCTTTGCTGGAAAATCTGCGCGGTGGCTAAGACCGACTTCTTGGAGCAGCTCTAAAGCTCTTTGGTGCGCTGTAGATCCAGGGCGGGTATCTTGATGGGCAATCTTGGCTGGCATCAGGATGTTTTCCAGCACTGTGTAGTCTTCAAGAAGGTTGTAGGCTTGGAAAATAAAGCCGATCTTCTGGTTTCTAAGATAGTTCCAGTTGGAGGAAGTGGCAGCTAGTCCGCAGATCTCTAATGAGCCTTCTGTTGCAGGCTCAAGGGTTCCTAAGATATGGAGCAGGGTCGTTTTGCCTTCTCCTGATTTTCCCATGATAGCGACGGTCTCTCCAGCTTGGACCTCAAGGGAGATGTTCTTCAAGATGGTCGTTTCAATCGGGCTTTTAAAGCTTTTAGAAATATTTCTCGCCTTAAGGATCATTCGGACCTCAAGATCGCTGATGGGCTTAATCGGCAGGCTTTCCATGCAGGGATGAGTCCTGCAATCAGCGAGAGGATCGGTGTGATCACTAAGACAAATAACAGAGCTTGGTAGCTTAACTCTTGGGGAAGCGATGAACCAAAGAAAACAGCATTAAATGCATCGTGCCCTTGCAAGAAGCTTAAAAATTGAACAAGCTTATCGAGGTTCTTCAGTGTCAGTAATGCAGTGCCGACTCCGACAACGCTACTGAGTATGCCAAGAGCTGCTCCAAGGCCTCCAAAGATCAGCGCGATGCTTTTTCTGGAAGCTCCAAGAGCTTGTAAAATGCCGATCTCTTGCTTTTTGTCGTTCACAAGGATGACAAGGAAAGAAATGATATTGGAGCAGGCGACCAGCAAAATCACCAGGCCGATCAAGGTAAAGAGGTATCTATCGCTTTGGAATTGCTGCAAAAGGTCTTTTGCAAAATCGTAGTCTTTGTACGTTGTGATTTTCCAGTACTGATCGATTCCGGCACTTTTAAGGCGGGCTTGTAATTTTTTGGCCATATCGGGCGCTTGTTTGATGTCTTTCATCCAAACGGCAAATCCCGCTGAAGAGGTTTTATCAAAGTGTTCGACTTGGCTTGTGGTATTGATCAAGTGAACGACATTGGCAGGAGCTAGAATGCATTTGTTTCCGATTGTAAGTACGCCCGGATCGTAGAATCCTGCAACAAAGACGGTGAGTCTTTGTTCTTGGAGGGCTCCAGCAGTGGCTGCAGGATATGCCAAATAGCCTCTATCGCCGATTCTAACGCCATTGTCATGGAATTGTTTCGAGAGCATGATCCCTTTTTCTTGTGAAGAAAAAGTCGGCAGGACTAATTTTTGTCCGATGCCGTGGACCCAGAAAGGCGCAGTATGAGGCGGGTTATTAAAGTTAGTTTGGACATCGGCATCAGCAATTTCAACACCTTGCCAGGCGATCTCGCCCTTAAGTGGGATATTGCCGGTAGAGCCTTGAACTTGGAACCGGAGATCGCTCTGTTTTTGAGCAGTCGCTAGCGAGCTTTCAACGAACTTAGTTTCGAATGAGATCTCTTTTTCGGTATAGATCGGAAGTGTCGAGTAGACTGTTTTGCCATTCCACGAGAGTTCTGAACCTACTCGTTTAAGGACTCCTTTTTCTAATCCTTCAGAGCCTGTCAGGATAAATCTGACAACGTCTTTGCCGTTAACTTTGGCTCCGGCTGGGATGGGAGTGTTTTCAGGAAGAAGCGTTAGGGGAACGCGCCAGATGCCGTTAGTTTTGAGAGTTTTGATGTCGATTTGAGAAAGAAGATTTTCAGCTTTTTTCTGAAAGGAAGAGGTATTGAAGCCGAGTTCTTGGGTTTTGGCCTCAGGGGCATAGTGGCAGAGGAAAAAAAGATGGTTGAGGTCTTTCATTGAAGGAGGAGAGATCAGCTCTTTCATGTAGGGGCTTTGATCGGCAAAAGAGGCAAAATAGGAAGCTTGGGTTAGAAAAGAATGGGTTTCTCCGCCGCTGGCTGATGGACGCACTAACTGAAGCTTGAGCATGCCGCCGCTCATTTCAAAATCTTGGTAGGCTAGATCGGCATGGTCTTTTTTAAGATCGGAAAGGATTGAAGCTGCGATTTTAATCGGATCGCGAAGAGATCCATCTGGATTTTTTTCTGGTTGAGGCCAGTAGGAAGGAACAGCCTCATCGGTATCGTTATTATGAGGATCAGTGGGCCCTAAGAGTTTGTCATGCAGGCTACGTGCGGTATAGTGCGAGCTATCGCTGATCGAGTCAGCTAAGTAATAATAGGAAGAGTAGTAATTTTGAGTCGGTGTGAGGCGAAGGGGAGCATTTAAAGAGGTGAGCTTATGCAACCACGTCTTTTCGATTCCTTCCGTAACAGAAAGGAACAGAACAATCAGCCAGACCACTAAAGAAATAACGCCGACCGACATTAAGGCGATCAGCGTCATGGAGAGCTGTTTTTTCCGGGGTATTAAATACTTCCGGAGAATCGAAATTTCGAACACAAGGTTGCCCTTAGAGGTTACTTGGAGGTTACTTGGCTTCTTTGAATACGACGTGTCTCTTCAGACGTTTGTCGTATTTTTTGAGCTCCAAACGCTCGGTCTTGGTTTTCTTGTTTCTTTTCGTCCAATAAACTTCAGGACTTTCTGTGCTTTTCAGTTTGATGATCTCACGTCCAGATTTTGCCATAGCTTTACCTCAAATAATTAGTGAAACTATTCTATACGATTTTTGTCATTTAGGCAATAGGCTTCCCAAGAGGCTTGAAGAGGAATTCTGGCCTTGGGTTCCAAATCCAGGGAGTCGCCCTGTTGGTTCCGTTGGATATAAAGATGATATCCTAGGCCGGCGATCATCGCCGCGTTGTCTAAAGAAAGTCCTGGCAAGGGCCAGTGGACAGCGACTTTTGAAATTTGAAATAGCTCTCTAAGTCTTTGGTTATGGGTAACACCCCCGCCTAAAAAAATCATTTTGCAGCCAAACTGCTCGGCAGCGGCCAGGGCTTTAGAGGAGATATCTTTTAAAGCAGCTTCTTGAAAAGAAGCTGCAATATGAGGTTTATCCTGCTCGGTGATCTGGCTAGGGGCTTTTTTATCGCAGTTCTGCCCCTTCACTGTATATAGGACATTGGTCTTGAGGCCGCTGAAGGAAAAGTCCCAAGGCCGTCCTTTGACGACTCCGGATTTGAAGGGGAAGAACTTCGGGTTGCCTTGAAGGGCGAGTTTTTCGATTTGGGGGCCGCCGGGGTAAGGAAGATCGAGCATCACCGCGACTTTATCAAACGCTTCGCCAATTGCATCATCGACGGTTTGTCCGATCATTTCGTACTGGCCCAGTGACTCCATTTTTACCAGAAATGTATGGCCTCCTGAAATGACCACTCCCAGCGCGGGAAATTCTGGGTTTTCGCATCCCATCCAAGCAGCGTAAAGGTGAGCTTCGACGTGGTTGACGCCGATGAAAGGTTTGTTCCAGGCAAGAGAAAGCGATTTAGCCGCATGGACGCCGAGAAGCAGTGCGCCGATCAGGCCGGGGCCGTAGGCAACGCTGATTAAATCGATATCATCAGGGGAGAGACTTGCGTCTTTTAGGGCCTGGTTGACCATGGGAATAATAAGTTCGAAGTGACGGCGGCAGGCCAGTTCAGGGTAGACCCCTCCGTAGACGGAGTGGAGATCGGTTTGGGTCGCGATGACATTTGAAAGAATTTCTTTACCGTCCTTGACAACAGAACAGGCGGTTTCATCGCAAGTGGTCTCAATTCCTAGCACTAACATAGGGGATTATTTTAACTGAGAGAGAGGTAAGAGGCCATCTCTGAATTAAAGTTTTGTCGATTTTCTGAGGATTTTTGGCAAATTTCTGCTCCATTTGTTCAAAAAGCCCAAAAAATCGACAGAAATTTAATGCAGAAGTGGTCTCGAAGAAGCACATAAAAAAACCCGGCATCTAGAATAGACGCCGGGTTTTATTTAAGAAAATTACTTAGTTTCTTTCTTTACCCAATCAGCCTGTGTAGCAAGTGATTCGGTGATATAATCAGCTTTGATAGCGTCCTCGACAGTCATATAGCCGCCTAGAATAGCATCTTTTAGCATCATTTTACTACTACCCCAAATTTTACCTGGAATATCGACTAGCACCCAGCCGTTGATTTTAGCTTGATCTTCGGTAAAGAATGTTTTTGTTATTCCTTGCTCGATTGTCAAGTAACCATTACGGAGGGCTGTTTCTGGCGAGGTTTCAACAATTGATGATCCATAAATCCAGCCTGGGACTTCTAATGAAACTTTATCTGTTACAACTGAAGGCGATCTCCAAATGAAACTTGAAATACGTGCCCAGACAGCTGAGAAAGGCCATGATATCCAGTTCCAAATAGTGCTATTGCGCACTGTTTTTACTGGTGTCCACTCTGATGCAGCGGTTGTTATGGAGCTTATTCCATTTCCTACACCGGTCTTCAAATTTTGAAATCTAGTTGGTTGAGTTGTTTCGCCTGATGCGTTTAATTGGGGATTATTTCCTGTGATAATTGGGTTTGTCATAAATGCCTCCTATTGGTTTTTTTTTAAATTCACCTTGCACAGCAAGGACGTTTAGAAACTTTTTCCTGATCCATTTCGATGAGATCTGTTGCTTTTCGAAAAGAAATTTTAGTATTAAAACTTATTTAAGTACAAGATAAAATTTTATGTGCATGAGATGTCTTTTGTGTTGGGTGGCTTGGTCTGTCCTCTTCAAAAATGTTCCAACAGGTTATATGTGAATTATGGTCCAATGGATTGGTTTTCATATTGTCGTGTTGATTCTTCTAGCGATAGATTTGCTGATCTATCGCAAGGGAGAAATGAAGAAAAAAGCTGCGTTGATCTCGAGTATTGCAGGAGTCGTGATCGCTCTGCTGTTCAACGGATATGTCTATCTGCATATGGGCCCAGAAAAGGGCATCGAGTTTTTCACTGCTTATGTTGTGGAAAAATCGCTGAGTATCGACAACTTATTCATCTTTCTGCTGATTTTCTCCTTTTTTAAGGTTCCTAAAAACCTACAGCACAAAGTTCTCTATATCGGAGTGGTCGGAGCGTTTGTTTTACGACTGGGGCTTATCTTAGGAGGAGTCGCTCTTTTGAATCGATTCAATTGGATGACGTATATCTTGGGAGCCGTTGTCGGATATACCGGCTTTAGGCTCATGCTCGAAAAGAAAGGAGAGCTTCCATTAGAAGAGAATCGGCTGTTGAAATGGATCAGAGGTCGCTTTAGAGTGACCACAGACTACGTCGAAGATAAATTTATTGTGAAGCGGAGGGGCTTAAAATACCTGACACCTTTGTGCTTGGTGCTGGTGATGATTGAGACGTCAGATGTTTTATTTGCTCTAGATTCTATTCCAGCGGTCTTTGCTGTAACGCGAGATTCTTTTATTGCTTATACCTCTAATGTTTTTGCGGTACTGGGATTGAGATCTCTATTCTTTTTAGTCGCGCCGTGGTTTACACTGCTTAGCCGGCTGAAGGTTGGTCTTGGATCGATACTTCTTTTTGTTGGTGTAAAGATGTTGATCTCGCCATTTTTCCCGATCCCACTACTTGTATCTCTTGCAGTGATCGCGACGATTCTAGGAATCTCAGTGTTATATTCGGTATTAAGAGTTAGGAATAAGTGAAGCAGCGGCTTCATCTGCAATCCAAAGGGCAGGGTTGTCAGGCGTTCCGACTTTTTGACAGGGAAGAACTGGCTTTTCAGTGAAGACCCGGGCCATCATCTCAGCTTTAGATTTTCCCATGACATAGAAAACTGTATGGGCTGCATCGTTAATGCAGTCAAAGGTCAGCGTCATGCGCCAGGTGTCTTTTTGAGGGACGTGGTTGGCAATGACGAGTCGGCCCCTAATTGCGAGGCCTTCTGTTTCAGGAAAAAGAGAAGCCGTATGGCCGTCTTCTCCCATGCCGAGCATGACAAGATCAAAGCACTGCCCGTTTAAGGTTTTTAAGATTTTTTTCTCGTACTTGAGAGCGTGTTGTTCGATGTCGGTCTCAGTTTCCATCCGGTGGATGTGCTCAGGGAGTAAGAGCATTTTTTCAAAGCCGGCTTTCATTGCCATGCGGTAGTTGCTATCGGGATCTGTGGGGGGAACGCTTCTTTCATCGCTCCAGAAAAGATGGATCTTGCTCCACTCGATTTCAGAGCTGTATTGAGGCTGGCATAGGACTTCATAGATTGCTTTAGGTGTTGAGCCTCCGGAGAGTGCAACAAAAAATTGTCCGTGGTCTTGAATGGCATCGCGGCATGTGTTGATGAAGTGTTCAACGCAAAAGTGCAGAGTTGCATCGTAATCGCCGGGGACGAGCAGCTCAGCATTTAACATAGAATATTGTCCTGTTTACTCAAGAATTCTAAAACTTTTAGGAAATGAGGGCTAGTCCCATTATGCGTGATCTCATTAACAAGAGATAGGCCGGATTTGGCTTTAGAGAAGATAAAAAGTGTGGGGATCTCGCACTTTTCGGTATCGCAAATGAGAGTTCTGATTTGGTAGGGATGCTCAGGATCGCGGGAAAAAGCAAAGTGGATATCGGTAGAAGTGAAAATATCGAGAGAAATGACGGTACCGGGAGGCAGGTCTTGATTTTTTGCAGCTTTAAACTCTATGACCAAGGAGCCGTACTGGAAGAGGTCTTTATCGGCTTTGGTGAGCTTCCAGTCTAGTTGTGTGGCAAGCCAGCTCTGGAGATAGAGAGCTTGTATTTTCGTGTGGCAGAAAAACGGAGTCTCAAATGAGTTGTAAGTGATGCAGATTTTCTGGGCTTTTTTCAGCGTTTCTAATCGGTCTTGGGAATAAAATGTCGAAGCGAGAAGGTCACGCCAGCTTTCGAGCCTTCCCCAATTCAGATCAGCGATTTCGCAATCGTTTGCATGTTCAAGGAGTGTCTTAGCAAAGGCAGGAAGATTATCGGTGACTTCGGAATCAAAAATAATGCGGGTGGCCCATTTTTCTAGCTGGTGGGAGATGGGATTGTCTTGGACGGGATCTTCTGCCCAAAGGATGTACAGAGGAAGGTCGGGAAGTAGGTGAGGCAATATCACAAAAGGGATTTTGGCCTGGGCTTGTTTAGAGGCCTCGAGTTCAATGAAGTCACAGACGACATCGTATGAGCCTTTAGCACCTGGAATAAGAGAAACGGCGGCATTTAAAGAATCGTTGGGTTGAGTTTTATCGATGGTGGTAAAGATCACACGGGAAGGAAATCTTTCTAAGACTTTAAGGGTGATTGTTCTGACGTAATCGGTGCGCTGGTTTTTTGGAGCGATGATGAGAAGATTGAAGAGGGAGGCGCGCATTTTGTTAGTCCCTTCCAGCGTATCCCAAAGTTTGACAAGAGCAGCAGGAATTTCTGAGACTTGCATTAGATCAATCTCCATTTTCTGCCGTCGGCTTCAATCAATTGATCCGCAGCTTTCGGGCCCCAGCTGCCGGCGGGATAATTAGGGAAGTCTTTTGGAGGGTTCTTAGCCCAGTTGTCGATAAGCGGAGTGAGAAGTTTCCAAGAATTAAAGACTTCATCTTCACGGGCAAAGAGAGTTGAGTCTCCCACGATGCAATCGCAGATGAGCCTCTCATAGGCTTCTGGAGGAGCGATCCCGAAATAAGATCCGTAGCGGAAATCCATTTTCACAGGCTGCAGGATGTTTGACGGGCCTGGGACTTTGCAGTTGATCTTGAGAGACGATCCTTCATCGGGCTGGATCCGGATAACGAGAACATTCGGCGGTGTTTTACGCGTGCCATTTTGGAAGAGGTTGATAGGAGGTTCTTTGAAAATAACAGCGATTTCTGTAGTTTTTTTCGGAAGTCTTTTTCCGGCACGGATGTAAAAGGGAACGCCTGACCATCTAGCATTTTCGAACTCAATTTTTAAAGCTAGATACGTTTCGATATTGGACTCTGGGTTGACATCGGGCTCTTGCCGGTATCCAAGCGTTTCTTTACCATCGACAAGGCCTGGGCCGTATTGGCCTCGGACGACGTTTTCGAGTTTCAAAGGCAAGATAGCTTCTAATGCTTTAACTTTCTGATCGCGGATCGCATCTGCTTCTAAAGAGACGGGAGGCTCCATGGCGACCAGAGAGAGGATTTGCATGGTGTGGTTTTGGATCATGTCGCGGAGCTGGCCGGCATTTTCATAGAATTTGCCTCGAGTTCCAATGCCGATATCTTCTGCAACGGTGATCTGGATATGGTCGATATGGCGGTTATTCCAAATCGATTCGAAAATCGAGTTGGCAAAACGGAAAACCAATAAATTTTGGACGGTCTCTTTGCCGAGATAATGGTCAATCCGGTAGATTTGTTTTTCCGTGCAGTATTTTAAAAGCTCGTCTTGCAATGCGTGGGCAGAGGCTAGATCGTGGCCGAATGGTTTTTCAATAATAATCCGCGACCACTTGTCTTTGACTTGATTCTCATCGTAGATGAGACCAGCTTTGTGGAGCTTTTCACTGATTACAGTAAATGAGTTAGGCTGGGTGGCGAGATAAAAAATCCGGTTGCCTTTCGTACCGTATTTGGTGTCGAACTGCGCAAGAGTCGTTTTTAATTTTTCGTAGCCTTCATCTTCATGGAACTCAGATTGGTGATAGAACAGATGGTCTTGGAAGTGGCTCCAGATGGAATCTTCAAGAGGCTTGGTGCGGGAGTATTTACTCACAGCATCTTTCATTTCAGCGCGGAATTCTTCATTGGTCTTCGGGCGTCTTGCAAAACCAATGCAGGTAAATAGAGAGGGGAGCTGTCCGTCTTTGAGCAGGTTGTAGAGTGCAGGGATAATCTTGCGGGCTGTCAGATCGCCTGTGGCCCCAAAGATCACAAGGCAGCACGGCTGTGCGACTCTAGATTGCTGGCCTTCTGTTAGAGGATTGGTCATAGGCTGTCCAAATAAGATTGAAGGATTAAAGATGCAGCGAGCGTATCGTTAAATTCAGCCCGCTTTTTTCTATTCATGCCCGCATCCCGGAGCTGTCTTTCGGCTTGAGCAGAGGTCAGCCGCTCATCCCAAAGGACTACGGGAAGTTGAAGCGCTTGATGAAGATAATCGGCAAATTTGCGGACTTCTTCGGTCATGGGGCTGTCTTTTCCTCGCATATCGAGGGGAAGGCCGATAACAATTTCATCGATGGGCAAAAGGGGTTTGATCTCCTTTTGCAATTTTTCTATGAAGTCTTTTTTGTATTCAAGGCAGCAAAGAGGCCGCGCAATCATCCGTGTTTCATCGGAGACTGAGACGCCAATGCGCACTCTTCCGTAATCAATGCCAAGTAATCTACCCATTAGACTTCTTATATTTTAAGGCAGCTTCAATAAAATCTCTGAAAAGAGGATGAGGCTGGCCTGGTTTGGATTTAAATTCAGGATGGAATTGGACACCGACCATCCACGGATGGTCTTTGACTTCGGTGATTTCGCAAAGCGTGTTGTTGTGGAGGATGCCGGAAATCACAAGGCCATTTTTTTCAAACTGGTCTTTAAAGGCGTTATTGAACTCAAACCGGTGGCGGTGCCTTTCTGTGACCTGTGTTTTTCCGTAGGCTTTTTCGGCTTTCGTTCCGGGTTTGAGGTTGCAATCAAAAGCTCCCAGCCGCATGGTGCCGCCTTTATCTTCGATGCCTTGCTGCTCGCTTAAAAGGCTGATCACAGGATGGGGAGTTTTCGGATCCATCTCAGTGGAGTTGGCGTCCGGAAGCTTCAGGACGTGGCGGGCAAACTCAACGCACATCACTTGCATTCCTAAACAGAGGCCTAAGTAGGGGATTTTGTTCTCACGGCAGTATTTGGCTGTCATGACTTTTCCTATCCAGCCTCGTTCTCCAAAGCCTCCGGGAACTAAATATCCATCGCAGCCACCGATCGTTTTTTCAACATCGCCGTCTTGGAGGACCTTATCGGACTCAAATCTTCGGATTTCTAGGTCGACTTGATGGTCAATTGCGGCATGCTGCAGCGCTTCGAAAACAGATTTATACGCATCTTGGTGCTGGAGGTATTTTCCGACGATGCCGATGACAATTTTGCCCTTGGGGTGGCGCATTTTGTGCACCATATCTTCCCAGCTTTTCAGTTGAGATTGTTTCTCTGGAAGACGGAGCAATTCGCAGACTTTCACATCAATCTGCTGTTGTTTCAGGCTAATCGGGACTTCATAGATGCTGAAAGAGACGTCGGTCTCATCGATCACCATGTCTTTGCGGACAGAGCAAAAAAGGCTGATTTTGTCTTTGATCTCTTGCGAAAGAGGATTTTCACACCGGCAGATGATCATGTCAGGCATGATGCCGATCTCTCTTAAGATCTGAACGGAGTGCTGAGTCGGTTTTGTTTTGACTTCGCCTGCGGCTTTTAAATAGGGAACATAGGTGAGGTGGATATTGATACAATCGCCAGATCTTTCATGTCTAAATTGCCGGATCGCTTCTAAGAAGGGAAGCGATTCGATATCTCCGACGGTGCCGCCGATCTCGACGATGACGACATCGGTTCCTTCATCATGGTGGGCGCAGTCTAAAATTCGTTTCTTGATCTCATCGGTGACATGGGGAATCACCTGAACGGTTTTGCCTAAATAGTCTCCGCGTCTTTCCCGTTTGATCACAGCATCGTAGATTTGACCAGAGGTTGCATTGGAGGCTTTCGAGATAGTGGCATTGGTAAAACGGTAGTAATGGCCTAAGTCAAGATCGGTTTCCGCTCCGTCATCCGTGACGTAGACTTCTCCGTGTTCGAAGGGATTCATGGTGCCGGGATCGACGTTTAGATAAGGGTCAAGCTTGAGCATTGCGACCTTGAGGCCTTGAGATTCCAAGAGCATGGCGATGGAAGCTGCTGTCAGGCCCTTGCCTAAAGATGACACAACCCCGCCGGTAACGAAAATATATTTTGCAGACATGGGCCGGATTTTAAACGAACGGCGAGTGACTTGTACAGTTTTTCTTGCTTTACCCAAGTTAAAGATTTATCTTATTCAAATCTTTTTTTATAGGAGGATCTAATGAGCGTACTTGATTATCCAATTACCTGGAAATTGCCACCTAATCTGATCGCTTTGAGTCAAGCGACAACGTGGTCTGAAGCTTTGAAAGAATGGAGTCTGACAGATATCGAGCAGCTCGGAGATGAGACCTGCCTTTGCAATCATTATCCCATCAAAGAAGTCTGCCACATTTCGAACGAAAAAAATGGCAATACGGCCATTGTTGGCAATTGCTGCGTCAAGCGGTTTGAAGTCGATACCGTTTTCGAAGGAACGCATAAGATTTTCAGTGCCCTCAAAAGGATGCGGGAAAATAGCAAGGCTTCAGCAAACAAAGAGCTGATTCAATATGCCTATGACAATAAAGTTTTCAGCGAAAGGGATTATGAATTTTACAACAAAATCTGGCGTAAAAGAAAGCTCACGGAAAGACAAGAGGATTATAAGGCAGCCTTAAACGAGCGTCTTATCACGCATATGAGTCGAAAAAGAAAAAGAGAAGAAACAGCTAGAGTTGTTGCACAGCGCTCTCTGGCAGACTCTTTCAATCTCCTCAGAGATCAGCCAGCAAAGCTTGCCGATCAACAATTAATTGAGAAAGCGCATACCGATCAGATCTTATCGGATAGGGATCATCAGTTTTACAAGTCGCTTTGGGATAATAACGTCAGTGATCCATCTGAAAAACAACAAAAATGGCTCGGCGACCTGAACAACAGAATGCTTAAAAGGATGAGAGTTTAGTCCTTCCTTGCAAACTAATCCCATCTTCCCTAAAAATTGGAAGGATATGACCCTTTTTAAGCTCCGTCAGAAGTATAAGCCTATCCTACCCGAGATTTTAAGCCAGCTTGATGTAGTGGTTTTTGAAAAATCAGGCCATCTGCCTGTTCAAGAAGAGATCAAAAAACTTTTTCCTAAAACCTCAGAACAATCCTTACTTCTTGGAAAAAAAGGGTCTGCTCAAAAAGTTTCTGCGTTAAAGATCGGCGCTGTCTTTTCCGGAGGGCAAGCCCCTGGAGGACATAATATTTTAACAGGGCTTTTTGATGCGCTTCAAACGCTCAATTCCAAAAGCAAACTCATTGGTTTTTTAGACGGCCCTAGCGGTGTGATCAGCGGCAAATATGTTGAACTGACAGCTTCTACACTTGCTCCCTATCGCAATCAGGGAGGATTTGATCTACTTGGTTCTGGAAGAACCAAAATAGAAACCGATCAGCAGCTTCAGTCGACTCTTAAAACCGCAAAGGATCTCGATTTAGACGGCTTAGTGATTATCGGCGGAGACGACTCAAATACCAATGCTGCTTTCATCGCGGAATATTTTTTACAGCACGGCTGCAAAACAAAAGTGATCGGCGTCCCGAAGACGATTGATGGCGATCTGCAAAACCAGCATGTTGAGATCTCATTTGGATTTGACACGGCAACGAAAATCTATTCAGAGATGATTGGAAATATTGCTAAAGATTCTCTTTCTGCTAAGAAGTATTACCATTTCATCAAGCTCATGGGAAGATCGGCTTCTCACATCACATTAGAATGCGCACTTAAGACTCATCCGAATCTCACGCTCATCTCCGAAGAGCGTCACACACTCTCAGAGATCACTTTCAAGATTGCTGATCTTATTGAACAACGAGAAGAGCTGGGAAAGCATTACGGCGTGATCTTGATTCCAGAAGGACTGATTGAACAGATGCCTGAGATGTCAGGCTTAATCAAAGAACTTAAATCATCGCCTAATCGACTTTCTCCTGAAGGCAAAGCCGTTTGGGACATGCTTTCTGAAAGAGTTCAGCAGCAACTGCTGCTCGATCGAGATCCTCATGGCAATGTCAATCTCTCGGCTGTTGAGACCGAGCTTGTGTTGATCGAAGCAGTGACCAAAGAACTTAAAAAACGGAAATTTAAAGGGAAGTTTTCTCCTCTGGCCCATTTTTTCGGTTATGAAGGAAGAGCAGGACTTCCAACGAATTTCGATGCCAATTACTGCTATACTCTTGGTCATACTGCTGCTTTACTCATTGCTCAAGGATTTACGGCTTACATGGCCTTTGTTGAGCATCTTTCCAAACCAGCTTCCGAATGGTCGATTGGAGGGCTGCCGCTGGCGTCCCAATTAATTCTCCATGCCAAAAATAGTCAAAAGAAACCGGTCATTGTGAAAGCTTATGTCGATCTCAAAGACACCCCGTACCATAGATTGAAGAAACATGCGGAAAAATGGGCGGTTGAAGACGATTACCAGTGTCCAGGTCCTACACAGTTTTTCGGCGAGCCTGCTCTGACAGATTCAGTCCCGCTGATTCTTCAATGATCAAGAAAATTGCCGAAGCTTGCGAGCTCTTTTATTTGCATTTTGCCGTCAGGGGATATGAATGGCTCCAGCAAAGGCGCGTCCGAAAGCAGTTTTACCAAGATCCTCACTATAAAGTCCTTGATCAAACGCTCATCAAAGGCCCGAATCCCTACCGCATTAAAGAGGCATTTCCCTACGGAGAAACGCCTCTTTGCTCATTAAAGAAGATCGGTGATCGGTTTGGGCTTAAAGCAAGCGATAAGGTCGTTGATCTCGGATGTGGGAGAGGCCGGGGAGTCTTCTTTTTAGCCCAGCACTATGGGTGTGAAGTGGCCGGAATCGACATGATCGGGCCGTTTATTGAGAGGGCTCAACGTTTAGCTAAAGACGATCAGGGACTTAAGGTTACTTTTTCTTGCGGGGATATGCGAAAGTTCGATTTTAGCCAGGCGACGTTTGTCTTTTTCTACGGGACCACGTTTTCTGATGAGTTTGTAGAAGAGCTCAAGCAAGCCATGAAGGCTCTTCCCAAGGGAGGTAAAATCGTGACGGTGAGCTATCCTTTAGAGGGTTTTGAGGTTGTAGATCAGTTTATAGTTTCATTTCCTTGGGGTTCTGGCGATGTTTATTTGCACTTAGTTTAAAACGCAAAATAATTAATTTGATTTATTATTCAAAATAGTCTACTCTAAAACTAAGGGTAGGCCTTTAAAGAAGTTGTCGAATATCAGCTACACGAAAGTGTAAACTCATATTGCACTCAAGGTACCAAAACCTCTAATAGAGGTGAGACGATAAATCTGTTTTATAAACAGACTATCATCCTAGAGCTTGAGTAAAGACAAACTTCTCTCCTCCCTACATTAGCTGATGACGTTCTATATCGGTGTAACGACATGGTCACAGCAGGTAGGGAGGTCTTCTTTTTCATTCAAATCTTTCCAACAAGAGACAGTGCCATTCTTGACTAATTGTTCATTTGTGATAATCTAAATGGTAAATAATAATATTGAAGGGTGGCTATAAATGAACGCAATAACCCCGCTTGTTTCATCCCCTGTTGAGCAAAAGGAACCTTATTATGGCTATCTAATAACACCTCAGCGCGAGCTTCTTACTTGGCTTAGTGTTGTATACAGGCATGCAGTAGCAGGCTCAAGAGAAAGTCGATCCTTTCTGGTTGAGCTTTCCGAACGTATCCCTGAATATAGCTTTGCTCCTTCGGGGATTAAAGAAGGTGTAGAAAAAATTACGCGCATAGCAGCAACAAACCAATGGAATGGAGAGCTTTCCTCTTTGAGCTTATCAATATACCGTGGTGTATGTCAGCTGTATTTTCCAGAAATTACAGACCTAACTTGATAAGCTTTGGATCGGGGCTCAGCTACACGAAAGTGTAAGCTCATAGTGCACCCAAGGTACCAAAACCTCTAATAGAGGTGAGACGATAAATCTGTTTTATAAACAGACTATCATCCTAGAGCTTGAGTAAAGACAAACTTCTCTCCTCCCTACATTAGCTGATGACGTTCTATATCGGTGTAACGACATGGTCACAGCAGGTAGGGAGGTCTTCTTTTTCATTTTCTTAAGACAAATGAATAAGCTGTTCAATTCCCACATCCTCAATCAAATGGCTGAGACTTAAGAAAAGCGGCTGAGGTAGGCCGTTCCAATCAAACCATTCCCATCCTTCGCATTTATGGGGCTCAAGAAGCTGGGGCGTGCCTTGGAACTGAGGCACAAAGACCCATAGAGTGATGTAATGTTTGTCTTCCATGATATCATTTGTCCATGGGCCTTGTTTTTGGGAGAGAGGAACGATACCCGTCTCTTCGGCAAGTTCTCGCCTAACACACGTGTCTAATGTTTCTCCAAACTCCAGGTGTCCGCCAGGCGGTGCCCAATGTCCTTCACCATGCGCATTTTTTCTTTTGCCGAGCAGGATTTTTCCATTTTGGATGACGATGATCCCAACACCAACCTTAGGTCTTTCCATGGATCTCTCCCCGGAGCTTGGTGAAATAATCGAGCCGTTTTTTCATCTCCCGCTCAAATCCTCGTTCGACGGGCTGATAGAAAGAAGCTCGTTCAACAGTATCTGGAAAATAATTCTGTCCGGAGAAGCCTTGAGGGAGATCGTGATCGTACTGATACCCTTTTCCGTAGCCGAACTCTTTCATGAGCTGGGTAGGGGCATTGATGATCCATGGAGGAGGCGGAAGATGGGTGGTGTTGGATGCGAGTTCTTTCGCTGCAGAAAAAGCGGTGTAGGCGGCATTACTCTTGGGAGCTAGCGAGAGATAAACCACGGCCTGGGCAAGTGCTAAGTCGCCTTCTGGCGATCCAAGCTGATCATACGCGCGCCATGCATTGAGAGTGATTTGTAGAGCTTCTGGATCGGCAAGCCCGATATCTTCGACCGCCATGCGGACCATGCGTCGGGCGATAAATTCAGCAGATTCTCCGCCTTCTAACATGCGGGCTAGCCAGTAAAGCGCTGCATCAGGATCAGAGCCGCGTACGGCTTTGTGGAGAGCAGAAATCAGCTGATAGTGACCGTCATCGCCTTTATCGTAGATGGCGGATCTTTTTTGGAGCAGTTGTTGGAGACGGGCAAGATCAATGGTTCCCTCAATGCCTTGGAGATTTTCGATCATATTGAGAAGATGCCGGGCGTCACCTTGAGAGAGTTGGAGAAGGAGAGTTTTAGCTTCCGGAGCCAGGTGAAGCGGCTTCTTAACCGATTCATAACGGAGGAGGATTTGTTCCAGATCTTGCTCAGAGAGTGGTTTGAGTTGGAGGACGCGCAGGCGAGAAAGAAGAGCTTTGTTGAGCGCAAAGGAAGGATTCTCAGTGGTTGCTCCGATGAGGACGACGGTGCCGTTTTCCAAGAAGGGGAGGAAGACGTCTTGCTGAGCTTTATTAAATCTATGGATCTCGTCGACAAAAAGAATGATCTGGCGGCTTAGCAGAGGATATTTACGCGTATCTTCGATGACTTTTTTTAAGTCTCCGATGCCATGGAGAAGCGGGCTAAAGGAGAGAAAGTGGGCATCGAGAGCTGCAGCGTAGAGCCTAGCAAGTGTTGTTTTGCCGCATCCGGGTGGACCCCAAAGCAGTAAAGAGAGCGGTTTTTTTTCGCGGATCAGGTGTGATAAAAAACCGTCTTGGTTAAGAAGATGAGCCTGTCCTGCGATCTCACCTAGTTTTTTTGGACGGAGTTCTTCAGCTAGAGGGACGTTAGTCATGTTCTGTCGCTGCTCTTATCCATGAAGGTTGGCGGAATTGATAGATAATCAGAGGGATCCCGCACATGATAAAGAGTCCTACAATGAGAAAGATTTCGTAGAATAAAAGACTTCCAGTTTCAAGTTGGGAAGGAGGGAAAAATGACATGAAAATTGCAAAAGCAGAAGATAAGATGCCTAAGGCCGCTGTAACCCACATGCCAGGCATTTTGTAGGGGACTCGGTAGGCTCTATGCACACTGGGTTTGGAATACCTCAGTTTAATCGCTGAAACAAACATCATGATATACATCACGAGGTAGCTCTGCGCTGAAAGAGCAGTCAAAATCCAGAAAGAAGCACTGACGGTGGGCATGTTGAGGAAAATAAACGCTGATAGCGTAACAAGGATTGCTTGGAATAGAAGCAAGTTGACAGGCACCCCTTTTTTGTTCTGTTTTTGAAAAAGCGGGGGGAGGTTGCCATGAGTGGATGTAGCATAGAGACCTTTGACGGGACCAATGATCCAGGCATTGACTTCAGCAATTGCCCCAATGATAAGCAAGGTAGCCATCACAGGGAGAATCCATTCGATATTATAGGCCATGAAGAAGCGATGGAAGGCATCGATTACACCTGCAACCAGGCTGATCTCGTTGTTAGGAATCACAACGGCAATAGAAAGAGAGCCTAACATGAAAATCACAAAGGTGATGAGAGCGGCAAGCCCGATGGATCTGGGATAGTTTTTTTGAGGATTGATGACGTTGCCGGCGTGTGAAGCGGTGACCTCGAGTCCTGCAAAAGCTAAAAACATCCCCGCTAGAAAGACAAAGCTGTTGAGAGAGCCCTCTTTGGGTAAGATCGCGGAAGGTTCCAGCGATGTTTGTGCAGGATGGCCTCCCATGATCCAGGAAATCCCTAATGTAATAATAAAGATACCTGGAATGATTGTTCCAATGATCACTCCTAAAGTCGAAAACCAACTGGAAGTTTTGATCCCGAGATAGTTAAGCAATGTCATACCCCAAAAAGAGACTAAGACAACGGCAAGGACGAAGTGTTTGTTGGCTCCTAGCTCAGGATTGATAATGTAGGCTACTGTTGTCGCAACAAACGATAATATCACAGGATACCAGGAAAGGTTATGCGCCCATTGAACCCAAACAGCGAAGAATCCCCAGCGGTCGCCCAAAGCTTCACGAACCCAAATGTAAATCCCGCCAGTTTTTGGCCAGCCAGTAGCGAGTTCAGCTGAAATAAGTGCACAAGGGACTAAGAAAAAAAGTGCAACAAGGGCAAAATAAAATACCGATCCGAGTCCGTATTCTGCAACAAGCGGAAGATTGCGTAAACTTGCCATTATAGAAACGTTGAGCATGGCTAAGACAAAAATGCTCAAGACACGACGAGACTTCTTTGGTTTTTCCATTTTTTATCCTTTTGTCCAGAATATCTATTTCTTTGATTTGGGTAAATCGTCTTGATGAACAGATAGCCAAGCGATGATGTCATTGGCATCATAGATCGCTTCTCCATTGACGATCAGACAAGGAACAACGAGATAGCCGCCGATCTCTTCCAGCTCTTTTCTTGCAGGATTGTCGATCTTCACATTTTTCATTGGGATATCGATCTTTGATTTCTTCAGATAGTTTAGGACTTTTTGAGAATAAGGGCATTGAGGCGAATAGTACAGGGCCGCCTGATAGGTCTTTGGAGCTGTACAGCCTTCAAAGCAAGTAAAGCTGCTGCAAAAAAGTAAAAAAGAGAGAACGAACTTCATAGATGCTGAATAGCATTTAAGCCTGTTTTAAGGCAATGAGCTTTCAACATGCTAAAAATAAGCAAGTTGTAAAAAAGTAAAATAATAATTTACATTATTCATCGCATGCGTATTTTAAGGGATACAATTCTGCATAATCAGGATGAGTTACGACCACAATGAAGGAAAAAGCAAATGACCTGTAAAGTACAAATAAAACCAATTAAGAATAATCCACTCTCAGCAAAACTAAATGCCAAGAAAAAGGCGTTACGAGCAAATAACACTCAGACTTTGAAACAAAAATCGAATAACAATCAATAATTATATTGATTTATTAATAAAATAATATAATAATGAAACTAGGGTCAGGCCCTATAACAAGGATGTATTTATGGCTAAGAAAAAAGCTAAGAAAAAAAAGAAATCAACACGTAAGCGCACTTCTTGCAAATGCCGATGGTCTTGGTAGGCTAATTGTCAAAAAGGGGGCGTACCCCCCCTTTTTGAATTGCTTCTCAACCTGTCCTTCAATTTTTAACATCGGCTTCTGCGCCTTTTTGGCAAAGTCACGGTCAGTCCACATTTACAGAACGAAAGCAAGATCCCATATAGACCTCTATAGTGTCTTCAAAGGATGGGCCAAGTATTCCCAAATAATCTGATACTAATTAAAAACAATTAGTCTTTAGCATTCATTTTTAAAACGAGTTCAGATTTTTTATCAGTTGAAAAACAGCTCTACAATATGCTGTATTAGCGATTTCGTATAAAGATTGTTGTTTCAATATAAAAAAGATTTGCAAGTTAAATATATATTTAATATAGATTGAATTGTAGGGAATAAAAATGTGTTTATGTGATCCTAGGTGGATTGTATAAACTTAACTCCTACAAGCCAACAAGGAGAATATATGGCTAAGAAAAGATCACGTAAAACAACTCGTAAGACTGCTACAAAAAAAAGAAAGACAAAACGTGCTCGTGCACGACGTTCTAAAAAAGCAGCTCGATAATTGAGCTTCTTAAATCGAGCAAGCTTTAGGCTTGCTCGATTCTTTTCTCGAACTTTCCCTTCATGATGATCTCTTTTACTGACTTTCTAAGACTTGGGGCTTCTTTATTCTGCAGCTCAGACGGAAGTTTCTCTTTTGGCGCACGTTTACCGATGGCTGCCATCGCTTCAACTTGATAATCATCAGGAATTTGGAGTGTTTTTTGCGCTTTGTCATAGTCAAAGCCTTGCATTCCATGAACAACATAGCCGCGCGATGTTCCTTCTAAGGCCAAACCCATCCATGCAGCACCTGTATCATAACTATGTGTCGGAGCTGGTTTCCCATTATGATAGAATGTCTTTTTGGAGATGACCACAAGAAGGACTGCAGCATCTTTGGTCCACGATTGGTTGAATTCGACCATCAGATCAAAGAGGGGCTGCCATTCAGGAGTATCTCGATGGGCGTAGATAAAGATCCAGGGCTGATTGTTGTAACTGGAAGGAGCCCATCTGGCAGCTTCGAAGAGAGGAAGAAGCTCTTCTTCTGTCATGCCTTCTCCCGTCATTGCCCGGGGTGACCAGCGATAAAGGATCAGGGGATTGATCGGATAGTCAGAAGTTCTCACTTTTTTGACTTCATCATCTTCTTTCATAATGGCCTTTTTTGCTTACCATGTATGATAACGGCTTTATCTTCAAGCGCCGAAAACACGGCCCTTTAGGGGCGTGATGTAATGCGCTTCCCTACAAAAAAATTGCTTTTCAGTAAAAGAATCTCTATGATTTTAGCATGAGTATACGAAAAGCTTTTCAATTCAGATTAAATCCAACTAAAAAGCAGGCAAGGGCTCTAGAGTTGCATTTAGGGCTATGTCGTTGGCTCTATAATGAGCTGCTGTCGCAACGTAAGCTCGCGTATGAAGAACTCGAAATTTCTCTGACCAAGTACCAACAGCTCATGTTCTTACCAGAGTTAAAACTTGAAAAGCCCGAATTAGACCAAATCCACTCACAGGTTCTACAAAACGTCGTTGATCGATTAGATAAATCATTCCAAGGTTTTTTCCGAAGATGTAAATCCGGAGAAAAACCCGGATTTCCCCGTTTTAGAGGCATGCATCGGTATGACAGTTTTTGCTATCCGCAAATAGGCTTTGAAATTATTGGTAGTGAGTTAAAACTCTCTAAAATCGGGCACATACGGATAAAGATGCATCGGTCGATTAAGGGGAAAATCAAAACCTGTACTCTCAGACGTACACCATCAGGAATATGGAATGTTTCCATTTCCTGTGAAGTGGAACCAAAGCCCCTTCCAGTTAATGAAAAATCCGTAGGAATAGATGTTGGTATTACTAACTTTGCCGTCTTTTCAGACGGCAAAGAAATCAAAAATCCTCGGTTTTTTAAAAAAGATCAAAAAGCCTTAGCCAAAGCTCAAAATAGACTTTCCAAGGCAGAAAAGGGAACAAAGATTCGGAGAAAACGAGGAAAAGTCGTTGCAAAAATCCACGAGCGTATCAGAAACCGCCGCCGAGATTTTTGTCATCAAGAGTCCCGAAAAATCATCGATCAGTATCAATACATCTGCGTAGAAGATCTCAACATCAGAAAAATGATCGAAGGATCCTTTCTAGCAAAAAGCATTACAGACGCAAGTTGGAAGCAGTTTCAGCAATTTTTGACCTACAAAGCGGAAGAAGCTGGTAGGAAACTAGAATTGGTGAACCCCGCCTATACAACACAGACATGTTATCAATGCAAGAACATTGAAATTAAAAAACTCTCTGAAAGAGAGCATCAATGTTCAAAATGTGGGTATAGGGCAACAAGGGACTTCAATGCAGCGCAAAATATTTTGGCCCTCGGATTAGATGGCCTGGGAGCAATCCCTAGAAGCCCTCACATTTATGGGAGGGAGTAATCACGCGTCAATGTATTCTACATTTAATTCGTCATGGACAAACTGACTGGAATGCTGAAAAACGGCTGCAAGGTCATGCTGATATTGCTTTGAATGAAACGGGCTTAGCTGAAGCTGAGTTAGTTGCCAAAGAATTTGCAGATCGCCGTTTGGGCGGAATTTATTCTTCCCCTTTGCAAAGAGCCCATGGCACAGCCCAAATCATCAACCGATCTCATCAACACGAGATCAAACTCTATGACGGCTTGAAAGAATCAACTTTTGGATCACTGGATGGAATCTATGTGGATGAATATCACGCTAAATGCACAGAGATTCTCCCTCATTTTCACGAGATGACATATCAGGAACGTCTTCACTTTAAGTTGGTTGAAGATGCGGAGAGTTATTTTGAGGTTTACGCAAGAGTTAAGCCGGTTTTAGATGAGATTATCCAAACCCATCTAGACGAAGAGGTCGTTGTGGTTGCTCACGGCGGTGTTATGCAGGCTGTTTTTGCCATGCTCGGAGGGGCTAATGTCAGAAAAATCCATATTCAAAATGTCGGTTATTTGACATTAGTGGGAGATGGATCTAAGCTAACAATTCAAGGTCATCAGCGGATTAAACTATGAAAATTGCCATTATCGGTTGTGGAGTCATCGGAAGCGCCCTAGCGCGTCATTTTGCAGATGGAACCCAAGTCTTACTAGCGGATCATAGTTATCAAAAGAGTCTGGCCCTTGCTCAGGAATTAGGAGGCGTTGCAGTTGAGAGTGTTAATGAGGCTATCAAAAAAGCCGAGATGGTCGTCATTGCAATCAAGCCCAAAGACCTGGCAGCCTTTGTACAAGATTCTGCTCAGGCCTTCAAGCACGGTCCCATGATCGTCAGCGTTTTAGCCGGAACATCGGTAGCGATGTTAAAGCAACATTTTCCTTCTTGCGTGATCGTTCGGATCATGCCGAATTTGCCCATGATTTGCGGTGAAGGTGTGATTGGATTTGTCCAGACTCCACAGATGACTCCTGACCGTAAAAAGGCAATCGAAGAGGTTTTTGAAGGGCTTGGCCTTCTCCACTGGATTACCGAAGATCAGCTGGAAATGCTTTCTGCAGTTGCAGGCTCAGGGCCTGCGTTTAATCTCGTGATCCTTCAGGCGATGATCGATAGTGCTATTACCCTGGGTTTTACCCCAGAGCAGGCTAAAGAGTATGTGCTCCAGACAACTCAAGGCTCTATTGCTCTTCTGAAATCTACAGGTAAATCAGCTGAAGAATTAATCAACCAAGTGGCTCCTCCTGGAGGCACAACTAGAGCTGGTTTAAAAGTCCTAGCAGATAAACAAGTTTCGCAGATTCTCCAAGAGACCTATCAAGCAACATTTAATCGAGCTAAAGAGTTGCACTAATACTTCCAAATTAATTAATTTTAATTATAATGAAATTAACAAGGATGCTATTGTGTATAAGCTTCATATTCAAAATGAAATAGTTCGGAAAAATATTGCTTTGATTATAGATACAATACGGCATCAACGAAAACTTCCTCAAAGACACAAAGAGCAGCGGCAGAAAACCTTAGAATTTATCATGGATCTAAAAACAGGGGAGTTTCGAACGATTTCATTGGAAGGTAAATCGATTGAGATTCACTTGGACTTGGATAACAGCCAAGTCCGTGTTACAGAGAGGCAGGATGCTCGTCAATTTAACCTCGAAGAGATGGACCCAAAAGGACGCAAGGTGCTTTCTGAAACCTGTCATTATCTGAAATCGGCTCTGATGCATCTCCATGATATCCACGAGTTTGCCCATCTTGAATTTGAACCGTCCATCCAAGAGATCACGGGCGGGGACCTTCTTCGGGAAGCTTGGCATGCAGTTGAACGCGAGGATGCAGAGCTGATGCTCTTAAATACTTCACTTGGTACTTACCTTTTCAGAAAAGACCATTTTGCTTCTCTGATGGAAGAGATCATTTCAGGGGCTAAGAAAGCACGTGTTCGGTGCTTTACTTTAAGTTATCTTGATCCTGAGGGGCAGGTACGTGAGAAAACCATTGTGACTTGGAAAGACCACTGGCTTTTTTATGATGACGATCCGACGCTGTCAGGTCGTTATTTTGAGTCTTTAGAAAATCTATTGTCTTCGATGGGGACAGTTTTAAAAAGACCTCTTCCGGCGCTCGGCAACCTAAGAAGCGCGTAAGAGAGCTTGTGTTGCGCGGCGAGTGCGTCTTTCCAGATGTTCAGCAGATCTCTGAATCACATGCACTGTTTTACGAGCTATCTCAGTTCTTTTTTCGAAGAATGGATGCGGGGTAAGAACTTTAGGTTTTTTTGAATTGATCCAAGCTCTGATTTTATCGGGAGACTTCGATATATCAAAAGCAAGATTTCTTATGAATTCGGGGACACAAAGTTTCAGAGAAAAACCACCGTCGCGATTTTCTACAACGCCGCTATTGTACATATAGGCTGCTGCTGAAAAAATGCCGATGAAGGCTAAGACCATCAAGGTGAATGCCCAAGGAGCGGCAATGAAGAATCCAATACACGAAAGCGCCCCGATAATTGCACCGGTAATTTTGAGGATATGAACGCAGCTTTTTTCTATGGCATATGATTGCATAGTATCTAAGAGTTTTGTTGCCTCAACAACGGCTTTTGGATCGCCTTTATCAACCTTTCCAAGCAGGTTTTTAAGATAAATCTTTCCGCCTTGATTGACGACATCCGTATTTAGCCACACAGGAAGAGCGCGTTCGAGTTCTACGTCAGGCAGGTTTGTAATTTTTGCCAGTTTGTCGTGGATTTTTCGGCCTCTCAAAAGCGCAAAAACTCTCTCGATTTTTTCTACGGCCTTTTGGTCTCCGCTATCGATCTTAGTCAAAAGTTTCTCAAGTTGCTGCTTTTTATCTGTAATGATCTTTCTAAATTTTAGAGGGAGTGATTCCTGAAATCCGGGCTTATCAAAATTTTCAATCGTCTTGGCTAAGTCATTTCGGGTCCCTTTCCATGCATGCTTTTCGAAAAGAGATAAAAATTTGCACTGACGATATAAAGACAAAGATTCCTTCGCCCCTCTGAAAACGTTAAGAATGATTCCTGTGCCACCAAGGAAATGCTTCAAGGCAGTCGAAGTACAGAGTGCAATAAAGTAAGGAATTTGATCTGTAAAAAGGTGGGCAATTATAGGAAGGACATCGAAGAATTTTCCGGCATAGTACGTGTAGGCTGTAACTCCGCCAGAGAGTTCCAAGCTTGATTCGGCAATACAGAATCGGTTGTGTTGGATCAAGCTGCGTGCAAAGTTATTCGCGGCAGTGCTCAAGCCAATGACTGAGTCTTCTACCGCTCCTATTGCAGATGCTGCTTTTTTAATTATACTAACCATATTAAATCCTCTGCTAATATTATACTAAAAATTACCTTATGAAGCTATTAAATACTTGATTTTAAGTGTGTTAAGTAAAATATTTATTACTATAGTATTAAAGATTTTATTATGAACAAGAAGGGCGTCGAAGATAGGCGATAAGGCTTGCCATAACTCCTAGAGACACAAGGGCTAACAACCCCGAAGGCATGAATTTCATCGTGGCCAAAAAGCGGTAGCTGAAAAAGGCATCTAAAAGCAGAGTTAAAATTACTGCAAAATAAACAGCTTTCTTAAAGTGTTTTTTTGAAAACATTCTTGCGGAGGAGAGCAATAGAAGGAATCCGAAAACGATTCCCATGACCAAGGAGGCGTTGCTTCCAGCCTTGATATGGCCGATTATTCCACCGATTAAAATCAAAATACCGTATATAGCGACAATGTAAGGCATATTTTTAAGTGTTTACTATAGATTGACTTTTGGAAAAAAAACAAGTAAAATATCACTACTATGTTCGGCTTTGCTAAAAAGATCTACGCTTGGGCTTCCCTTAAGGCAAACTCACCTTTTGCTCCTCTTTGGCTAGGTGTCGTCTTTTTTCTTGAACTCTTTTTTATCCTCCCGATGGACTCCATCCTCTTGCTATTTTGCCTAGAAAATCCTAAGCGCCGGTACACCTATGCTGTTGTCGCAGGGACTGCTTCTATTGCCAGCGCCTTTGTCGGTTATTATATTGGACTGGCCGCTTGGGACTTTGTCAGCCCCTATGTTTTAGACCATCTGATTTCCACAACCTTCTTTGAACGTATCCACGGCCACTATTTAGATTACCAGCATTGGGCTGTTTTTTTTGGCTCTTTTTTGCCTGTCCCCTTTAAGGCTGTAACTCTGACAGCCGGCGTTTGTGAATTGGCCCTATTACCCTTTATTATTGCAGTAGGCCTAGCCCGGCTGGCTCGGTTCTTTCTGATTGCTAAAGCGGTCCACCGCTGGGGTGTTCAAATCAAGACCTTTGTGGATAAACACTTTCACCGGTTCGTCTACGCTGTCGGTGCCAAGATCGCTCTTGCTCTTGGGTTCTTATGGGCTTTGAGTTAATGCTAAAGCTTAGTCCCGACCAAATTGCCTTAGCTGCTGAGTATCTCCAAAAAGGGGAGCTAGTGGCGTTTCCTACAGAAACCGTCTATGGCCTGGGAGCTCCTATTTTCAACCCTGAGGCCATCGCTAAAATCTACCTCGTGAAGGGCCGTCCGTCTGACAATCCTTTAATTGCCCATATTTCCTCTTTAGACCAAATCCATCAAATCGCCAGGGATATCCCTCCAGAGTTTTTCCTGCTTGCCAAGGCGTTCTTTCCAGGCCCTTTAACAGTGGTCTTAAAAAAACAGCCTTCAGTCCCTAGTATCGTTTCTGGGGGACTGGATACCATTGCAGTTCGGATGCCCAGTCACCCGATTGCCCAGCAGCTGATAACAGCCGTAGGGCAGCCAATAGTTGCCCCCTCTGCTAACCTCTCTGGCAAGCCTAGCAGTACCACAGCTGAGCATGTCATTACTGATTTTGAGGGTAAAATTCAGGCTGTGATCGACGGAGGAGCTACAGAATATGGCATCGAATCGACTGTGGTTAATTTAGTATTGGAGCCCTGTTTGCTTCGATTAGGAGCAGTTCCAAAAGCTCAAATTGAACAAGTTTTAGGAATGCCGTTAGCAGAAGCAACTCATACAAGTATGCTTTCATCGCCAGGAACCCGCTATCGGCATTATGCTCCAGAAGCCCGTATCAAGCTTTTCACCAACCAGCATGATATGGAAGCGTACCTTAAGGATCATCCGGGTTTGCGTCGCTTGATCAATCCAAAAATCACGTTAGCTAATCTATATGCGGTGCTTCGCCAGGCAGATGAGTCTAAATACGATGAAATCGTCCTCTACTGTAATTCTGAAATACGTCTTAATGATGCTTTAATGGATCGACTTCTAAAAGCATCGATCTGTTCTTGACACATTAATCTTTCATTTATTAAGGTCCAAAATAGATGGGAATCCTCTATTTTGAGGTTCTAGGAGGTTTATTGGCTCGGAAATCGAATACGGACTTAAATAAAACATTAGGCGTCGTTCTTAGCGTCATTGTTGTTTTTATTGCATTAAAACATAACAGATCTTTTGAGAAACATTCTACAGGCAGTGAGTCTTGCAAGAATGCAGAGGAAATTACTTCAAAACGCCCAATTGAAACTGTTGGGACAGAGATGGCCTTAAAAGCGTCTCCAAGTGACAAAAAAGATGCTGATATCGGCCAAGAAGTTGGACAAAAGAACGTTGCCGATATTGTTCTTAAACAAGACTCTGAGATTGCAGATAACGATGAGTCTTATCTAGAAGACTCTGATATTGCAGACAACGATGAGTCTAATCTAGAAGAGTTTGACATCGCAGATAATGATGAGCAAGAGTCTAGAGAAGAGGAGTTCTATGATGACGATGATCGTTGGATGATGAGAGGCCGCCACATTAATTATTCCTAAGAAGGATGAGCTGGGCTTAGTTTAGACGACTGCCGAATTCCTTCTCCGATGGCGATCAAGAATAGCGCAATTCCAAAGCCTTCCAACCCTGTTGGAAGGCGCTGCTCTAGGATATAAATAAACAGCAGTCCAAAGATCGTTTCAAAGATGGTCAATTGTCCGGCAAATGAGACCGGCAAATAAAGTGTCGCTTTATTCCAGAGAAAAATTCCCAGCCATGAACAGAAAACACCGAGGATAGCGCATCCCGCTAAGAATCCGCCGAGCTCTGGAGTCACGGTGAGATATTTTCCGATATCGAGACTCTCTTTAAAAAATAGCCCTGTTCCCAGCATAAAGAGGATAACCCAAAAGAGCGTGGTAACGCCACTTAAGGTTGACCATTCACTCGAGCTGATGTCCTTATTGTTTTTTAAAAATCTAGCATTGACGACGACATACCAGCTAAAGGTAAAAAGAGCGATGAAGCATGTAAAAAGACCCAGCAAATACGTGGAAGGAGTTTCACTTGCAAAAAGAGCGGGTCCATTGATGACCGCAAGGCCAGTGAATATTAAAAGCGAAGGCAGTACAAGGCTCTGATAGGAGCATTCTTTTTCTCTCAAATTTCCATACAGAGCAATCGTAATCGGGCCGATTCCCATAATCAGTGCGCAGATAGGTGGTGTTGCATATCGCAGGCCTAGGATCACGCAAGGGTAATAACCGACAGCATAAATCAACGAATAAACTAGGGATTTTGTCCAAGCATGAAGAGGGAGATTTTGGAGTTTGCCCTTGAAAAATAGGCATAACGAGACGATTCCATAAAAGAAATAACGGCCTGTGGCAATTTCAATGGAGCTAAATCCTTCCATAAACTGAGGGACAACGAAAATGAGCCCCCAGATTAAACAGGCGGCTAGAACAAAAAGGATTCCTTTAAAAAAGCCGGACGCCATTAGAAACTGGTTTTCCTGGATTGACTAAGATGACTTTTCCACTGGGATCTGGTAGACCGAGTGTCAGCACTTCTGAAATGAAGGGCCCGATCTGTTTGGGTGGAAAATTGACGACAGCAATAACTTGCTTGCCGACTAAGGCATCTTTGTCGGGATAATGCTCAGTGATTTGAGCGGAAGATTTTTTTATCCCAATCTCAGGACCAAAATCGATGGTAAGCTTATAGGCAGGTTTACGGGCTTCGGGGAAGCTATCGACCTGAACAATTGTTCCCGCTCGAATATCGACTTTGATGAAATCATCATAGGTAATCATGGAAAGTAGTCTACTTCTTTCGAATTAAACCAGCAATAGTTGGTCTGATTCGGTGACCTTTTTGACCTTCTGGTTGGCAACGCGGATGCCGCGGGCCTGAGCACCTTTGACAAGGGCTTCTTTGAAAGGATAAAGGATCTTTTTCAGCTTCTGGTTGGCCTGAGGGATGAACTGAATCTCGACAGTGGCTTTTGGGTCATCGGAGATAAAGAGCAGCTCTCCCAAATCATCGATATAATGATAACTTTTTTCTAAAATGAACTGTTCCACTATAAACCGTTTTGCCCACGCTTGATGGGTTTCTTTGTTCTTATAGAGGACATTCATCACGGTTTTCTTATCAGCAACTCCAACCCAGGCGACATTTTCAGCGTATTGTTTTTCAGGAATATTGACGACTTGGTAGGTGCCGTTTTTGTAGAAGAGGACTACTTTATCAAAGTTGGTGCATTCGAGTTTGACAGGTCCGGAGACTTTGGTTCCAAAGAATCCTGTTTCAGGATCAAAGCCGACTTTAATTTTTTTTGTTTCAATGGCGCGCTTATCGATCTCTTCAATGGCTTTGACGCGGGTTTTGCGGGGATAGTCTTTACCGTACTTTTCAATGAGCCTCTTCAGATAATCAATGGTGAACTTCTTGACGTTCTTGAGGTGTTTTTCGATTTCAAGCAAATTCTCTTGTAAAAGGGCAATCTCTTCTTGGTTTTTGTCGATATCAAATTGAGAGATCCGGCGGATTGGAATTTGGAGAAGTCTTTCTCGGTCTTCGTGTTTAGGCTCTCGGAGAAGTTGCTTGATGAAGGTTTTGAAAGAAGTTTCGAGGGCTTGATGGATTCCTTCTAAGGTTTTGACGGTCTCGATTTTTTTGTAGATCCGATTTTCAATGAAGAGTCTCTCGAGGGTCTTGTAGAAGATCTTCTCGAGAAGACGGTCTTTTTCGATTTGGAGTTCTCTTTTTAGGAATTCAATGAGTTTGTCAGCGTTGTACTTAAGGATCTCATGGACATCGGTCTCCCAAGGATGGCCATCTCGAATGACGATGATTTGTGAGGTAAGAGAAACCTCGCATTCCGTAAATCCATAGAGGGCGTCGATTAGCTCTTCCGCATACTGCCCACGCGGGAGTTTAATCTCGATTTCGACATGTCTTGAGGTATAGTCGTTAATCGATTCGATCTTGATCTTGCCTTTCTTAGCGGCTTCTTCGATGGAGCGGATCAGAGTTTCTGTGGTCGTTCCGTAGCAGATTTCTCGGATGACAAGGGTTTTGGCGTCTTTGATCTCGATTTTTGCACGGATTTTAATTTTGCCTTGGCCTTTGTCGTACTGGCTTTTATCCATGATCCCGCCGGTCGGAAAGTCAGGAAAAATTTTAAAATCTTTTCCTTCTAGATAAGCGATCTCGGCTTCAAGAAGCTCAGAAAAGTTATGCGGCAGAATATGGGTCGACATCCCGACAGCAATTCCATCAGCGCCTTGCATGAGGAGAAGTGGGATTTTCGCAGGGAGCGTGACGGGCTCCATATTACGGCTGTCGTAAGAGAGGATTTTATCCGTAATGTCAGGGTTGAAGAGTGTTTCACGAGCAAGCGGTGAAAGCCGTGTTTCAATATAGCGGGAAGCTGCAGAAGGATCGCCTGTGAAGATATTTCCAAAATTTCCCTGCTTATCCAAGACAAAGTCTTTGTTGGCTAAGTTGACAAGAGCTTCATAAATCGCAGCATCGCCGTGGGGATGGAGCTGCATGGTTTGTCCGACGACGTTTGCGACTTTATGGAGTTTATCGTCACTGAGCCTCCATAGGGTTTCTAGAATGCGTCTTTGGACAGGTTTGAGGCCATCTGTGACATTCGGGATAGCTCGGTCAAGGATGACATAAGAGGCGTATTGGATGAAGTGATCCTTCATCTGGTGTTTGAGATCATCCATTTTCGTTCACCAGGTTTTGCATGATAAATGATTTTCTCTCAGGGGTGTTTTTCCCCATATAAAATTCCAATGTCGGCTTAATATCAGAAAGGTTTTCAATGGTTATCGGTACCAGGCGGATATCTTTTGCGATGAATTGCTTAAACTCATCCGGCGAGATCTCTCCGAGACCTTTAAAGCGGGTGATCTCGAGGCCTTTCTTGAGCTCTTTTGCCGCATCGTCTTTTTCTTCGATGGAATAACAATAGATCGTTTTTTCTTTGTTCCGGACTTTAAAGAGGGGAGTTTGCAGGATAAAGAGATGGCCGCTGGAGACGAGCCCTTCAAAGTAGGTCAAAAAGAAGGTAATGAGCAGGTTTCTAATATGCATTCCGTCGACATCGGCATCTGTTGCTAAGACGACTTTGTTATAGCGGAGATTGGCGATGTCGTCTTCGATATTGAGCGCTGACATGAGATTGAACATCTCTTCGTTCTTATAGAGCTGATCGAGCTTCATGCCATGGACGTTAAGCGGCTTGCCCCGGAGAGAAAACACTGCTTGGGCAAGAGGATCTCTTGTCATGACAATAGAAGCAGACGCTGATTCTCCCTCAGTTAGGAAGATCATCGTCTCTTCACCTTCTTTAGAGCCGTCGCCGTAGTGGTATTTGCAATCGCGTAATTTGGGGATTTTAAACGAGATTTTTTTCTGTTTGTCTTTAGCGTCTTTCTTGACGGCAGCGAGTTCTTTGCGGAGTTTTTCATTGAAGAGGATTCGCTCGACGATTTTCTTGCCCGTTTCAGGATATTTGTAGAGCAGTTCTTGAACGGCATCTTTAACTTCTTGGACAATCGGACCGCGGATATCGCTATTGGAGAGTTTATTCTTGGTCTGGGATTCAAAGACGGGGTCTTTCACTTTGATGAGGATTGTCCCGACAATTCCTTCCCGGACATCGACGCCTTGGAAGTTCTTTTTCGCGAACTCATTGACGCCTTTCAGGATTCCTTCGCGGAAGGCTGAAAGATGCGTTCCGCCGTCTTGGGTATATTGTCCGTTGACGAAAGAAAAATAAGTCTCGCCGTAACTGGAGGTGTGGAGAAAAGCGAACTCGACATTTTTGCCTTTCCAATGGAGCGGCTCATACAGTCTGTCTTCTTTGACTTCAGAATTTAAAAGGTCAAGAAGGCCATGTTCGGAGAAGATCGTTTCGCCGTTAAACAGAAGCGCCAGGCCAGTATTGAGATACGCATAGTGCCAGAGTCGTTTGTTGATGAATTCTTTCCGGAAGGCATATTTTTTGAAGATCTCAGGATCGGGAGTAAACTCAATGTAGGTGCCATCGGGTTCTTTGGTCTTTCCCTTCTTTTTATCCTTAAGGACGCCTTTGACAAAGCGGGCTTCGACGAACTCGCCATCGCGCATACTGCGGACGATAAAGTGTGAGGAAAGGGCATTAACGGCTTTGGTTCCAACGCCGTTTAAACCGACAGAAAATTGAAAAACATCGTCGTTGTATTTTGCGCCTGTATTGATCTGGCTGACGCATTCGATGACTTTTCCAAGAGGAATGCCGCGGCCCCAGTCTCTAACCGAGACGGTCTTGTCATCGAGCTTGATCTCGATCTTTTTGCCATGATGCATGATGAACTCATCGACAGAGTTGTCGATGACTTCTTTGAGCATGATGTAGATCCCGTCATCCGCATGCGACCCATCGCCTAGACGGCCAATGTACATACCAGGGCGGAGCCGGATATGGGCCAAGGCGTCTAAAGAAAGGACTGTACTTTCGTCGTATTTTTTAGCCATGAGGGTCTATGCTATCAGGTTTCGGTTTTTTTTTCGCGGTCGTCTTTTTCCCTAAAAAAACCGTTTTACACTAATTTGTCAATGATCGAAATCGGAAATGGCCTTCGAGGATTCGTAAAGCAGAGAATGGGAGATCTGGGCTTTGAGTTATCTTTTAATGGTATAAAATGTGTCAGATCTAGCTGTGTAATATGTTTTTTTGACTTCGCCGAAGGCGAAATATGCTCTTGCCGTCATTGCAGCGAGCCTTTGATGATTTTATTGATCAGCGACGATGCTGGTGAGTCCAGAATTTCCCACAATGAGCCAATAGGAGCCTTGATTTGGCTGGAGTTCAGCTGTGATCAAAGGCAGATATGTCGATTCTAAGGTCGCGCCTTTGATGCCGGGGATTTTCCACTGGCCGCGATAAAGCTTTGTCCAGAGCTTTTGCAAAGCAGGGAATGAGAAAGGGAGAGCTGAGGCAAGGTGAGGGAAGAGATTATGGCGGATAGAGGTGCTGTAGCCATTATGCAGAGTTTCTAAATGGCAGAGGTTTGAAAACCCCAGCAGGTGAAAAGGCCAGTTGATGGTGAGCACTTGAGCTCGGAGACCTACCAGGTCTCCGTAGAAGTATTGACGAGAGAGTTCTTTCCCTTTTAAGTTTTCAACGATCACTTCATAGCTTTCCAGCCAGGCACCTTCCAGATCAGACCGAGGATTTTTCCAGGAGACCCATTCGGATTGAGTATTGCCAGTCATGACGATCTTTCCAACTTTTTGATCCGCTGTTAAATGAAAAAATGTGCAAGAAATAGCAGCAAAAGCTCCCACGGTATAAAGACAGCTCCAGCCGATCAGCGACTGAAGAGAAAATTTACGTTCTTGAGGAGATTTGGAAAAGCGGCGATAGATAAAAAAACCGATAAGCAGTGCTAATGCCAGAAATGGCACCAAGTGGAACTCTCTAGGGAGCAGGAGAAAAAGCGCTAGCGACAGAGTCCCCAAAGCGACATCAAGGACGCGGAGGGCAGAAGATTTTTTTGGCTGCCAGGCTAGGATGTACGATCTCAAGGCAAGTAGGAGAAATATCCAGCCTAACATTAATCCACTTGTACAAGTTTAAGGCCAATGATCCCGATGATGATGAGCATAATCGAAAGCAATCGGACAATATGGTGAGAATCTCCAAAGAAAATAATTCCTGTCACTACGGTTCCAGCAGCGCCGATTCCAGCCCAGACTGCATAAGCGGTCCCAATTGGGATGGTTTTCATCGCTTGCGAAACAGCAAAGAAGCTCATCACAATAAAAACAACCGTGATGATACTTGGAATAAGCTTACTGAACCCCTGACTGTATTTCAGGGAAATGGTAAAGCAGATTTCAAAAAACCCTGCCAATAATAGAAAGATCCATGCTGTAGACATGCTTTCAACTTATACCTAAATGGCTAATATCATTCCAGCAGATGATGACTCTGGTCTCGCGTTCATACCCTAAAATTGAAATGGAAGCAGGAGATAAGGTCAGTTCGCTCCCGAAAGTGGGAAGCGCTCCCAGCCATACAGTTGCAAAAATTCTAAGAAAATGGGCGTGGGAAAAAATCGCAACTTTCCCCTCCAGTGAATGGACTTGATGCAAAAAATGATGGGCTCTTGCGGCAATCTGTTGAGGCGATTCACCGCCGGGAGCTCCAGTTTCAAAAATATTCCAACCGGGATTTTTTTCACGGATCTGCTGGGTTGTCAGTCCTTCATATTCACCATAATTCCATTCCCTCAGATCTGGATTGATCGTAGGATTAAATCCGCAGATCTTGCAGGTTTCTAAAGCCCTGTTTAAAGGGCTGCAAAAGATTTTGCTGAACTTTTCTTGAGATAGCCTTTTTTTCAACAGCTCTGATTGTTTTTTTCCCAGCTCTGTCAAAGATAGATCGGTTGTACCTGTGTGCCGTCCATTTTCGGACCATTCGGTGGCTCCATGCCTGATAAGATAGAGTTCCAAAGGTTTTTCAGGGGAGGTAGTTTTTTGCGACACGCGTAAACTCCCTGATTTGCTTGGTTTGCCAAGCTGAAGATTTTTTGAGTTCTTTGGCTAAAATCCGTGCAACTAAAGGCGCTGCTTCGATGGCTGCTCTAGCATCTAAAAATAAGATTCGGGTTCTTCTGGCTAGGATATCTTCAACACTGCGGGCCATTTCATTTCGGGCTGCCCAAACCACTTCAGCCAAAGTGTAAGGAAGGCCGGGTGAAATGGCCTGGCCCAATTTTTTACTGAGGCGGATTAGCTTTTTTATGGCTTTGGCATCAGTTCCATACAGGCTCCAGTGCTGGGCTCGATCGGCTTCTTTTTCATAACCGTGCAACTGAAGATCGGTTGTGATGCAGGCTCTATAAGGTAAGCCTGCAACGGAAATGGCTTTATTGATCACATCTTCTCCCATTTTGCGATACGTTGTCCATTTACCGCCGGCGATGGTAACAAGTCCTGACTTAGACAAGGTAATGACGTGATCACGGGAGATGGCTGCAGTCGATTTTCCTGGTGTTTTAACGAGAGGCCGCTGTCCGGCATAAATGCTTAAGATGTCTTTTATCGTGGGTGCTTGGTGGAGATAACGAGCGGCATGTTTTAGCAAAAAGTCGATCTCTTCTTTTAGGGGCTTGGGTTCTAAGGAGGCTTTCTCAACCGGAATATCCGTTGTTCCGACAAGAACTTTTCCATGCCAGGGGACTAAGAAAATCACCCGTTTATCATCGGTATGCGGAACTAAAATAGCAGTATGGCTCGGAAGAAAAGAGGCGGGCAAAACGAGATGGATTCCTTGGCTGGGTTCCATCAGTGTTTGGGCTTTTTTATCATCAGATCGACGTAGGTTGTCGGAAAAGATGCCGGTGGCATTGATCACGACTTTCGCTTTGAGATTGTAGTGTTTTCCCGTTTCAAGATCAGTTGCCCGAAGGCCATCGATTATTTTATTTTTCTTCAGCAGAGATGAGACATGCATGTAATTGACAAGGGTAGCGCCTTGATCTGCTGCTGTCTGAGCGAGTGTAATGGCAAGTCTTGAATCATCGAATTGTCCGTCATAATAAAGGGCACCGCCGCGGAGGCCCTTTCTTTCAATGGTCGGTATTGCCGCCAGCGTCTGTTTGCGGGTCAGATTCCGTGAGGGTTCTAGTCCGAGCTTTCCCGCTAAAAGATCGTATACTTTCAAGCCGATCCCGTAAAAGGGTCCTTCCCACCAGTGGTATAATGGAACCAAAAAAGGGAGGTGATGCACGAGATGAGGCGCATTATCACAAAGAAGTCCGCGTTCTCTTAATGCTTCTGTAACCAGACCAATATTGCCTTGCTGAAGGTATCTTAAGCCTCCGTGGATTAGTTTCGTGCTGCGGCTCGATGTTCCCTTGGCAAAATCGCTCTGTTCCAAGAGAAGAGTTTTATAGCCTCTTGAAGCAGCATCGACAGCAGCGCCAAGTCCTGTGGCTCCGCCTCCGACAATAATAATATCCCAACGGTCTCTTTCGAGGTCCTGGATCATCTTATCTCGATTCATCTATCTTCCCAGGTTTGTGCGCAGTCAATCGCTTTTCCCCATTTATGATAAAGAGCTTGGACTTTAACTAGTGGCATGTTTGGTTCAAACTTTTTGTCTTCTTGCCAAGAGGCTGCCGCTTCTTCTTTATTCTTCCAGAAACCGACGGCTATGCCAGCTAAAAAAGCGGCCCCAAGCGCTGTCAGTTCGGTGACTTTTGGACGGATCACGGGAACACCCATGAGATCAGCTTGAAATTGCATGAGAAGGTTATTGGAGACTGCACCGCCATCAACACGGATTTCTGCAATCGGCATCCCTGCGTCAGCTTCCATGGCTTTTAAAACATCCATGACTTGAAAGGCGATACTATCAAGAGCGCTTCTAGCAATATGCGCAGCCGTTGTTCCGCGCGAGAGTCCGACAAGGGCTCCACGAGCATAAGGATCCCAGTAAGGAGCGCCAAGGCCTGTAAAAGCAGGAACAAAAAAGACTCCGCCGCTATCAGGGACAGATGCGGCAAGCTTTTCAATATCGGCCGATTTTTTGATAAATCCTAAATTGTCGCGGAGCCACTGGACAACAGCGCCACCGATAAAGACGCTTCCTTCCAAGGCATAGACGACTTCATCTTTGATCTGATAAGCAATCGTTGTAAGGAGATTGTTTTTCGAGATCACCGGTTGTGAATTTGTGTTCATGAGTAAAAAGCAGCCTGTGCCGTAGGTGGTTTTGACCATTCCTTTGGAAAAACAGGCTTGTCCAAATAATGCCGCTTGCTGATCGCCAGCAATGCCGCTGATGGGAATCGATCCCGTCAGAACGGGAGTATTGGTTTTGCCATAGATTTCGCTGGAGCTTCTGACTTCTGGCAAGATTTCTTTGGGGATATTGAGAATTTTTAAGAGATCTTCGTCCCACTTTAACGTATGAATATTGAAAAGAAGTGTGCGGGAGGCATTCGAAACATCGGTCATGTGGCAAGCACCGCCAGTGAGTTTCCATAAAAGCCAAGAATCAACAGTCCCAAAGGCAAGTTCGCCTTTCTTAGCTCTTTCTAATGCTCCGGGGATGCTTTTTAAAATCCAAAAAAGTTTCGTTCCGGAAAAATACGGATCTAAAAGCAGGCCTGTTTTTTGTCGGAAAAGAGGCTCAAGGCCTTTCCCTTTTAATTCTTGGCAAATCTCGGTGGTTCTTCTATCTTGCCAGACGATTGCATTGGCTAAAGGTTTGCCTGTTTTTCTATCCCATACGATGGTGGTTTCACGTTGATTGGTGATGCCGATGCCGGCAATTTGGTCAGGGCTGATTTGGCTTTTAGCTAGAACTTCGCTCATGCAAGAAGCTTGAGAAGACCAGATTTCTTGCGGATCGTGTTCGACCCAGCCCGGAGATGGGAAGATTTGCTTAAATTCTTTTTGTGCGGTAGCTTGGATAGTTCCTTTGTGGGTAATTAAAACGGCTCTGGAACTCGTGGTTCCCTGGTCGAGAGCTAAGATATACTTCATTTTTTTAAAGTGAAGCTTTACACTTTAATTTTCAATAGGAGAAATACGATGAACATTTTTTGGGGAGAATTAATAGGTACGATGCTGCTGGTTTTGCTAGGCAACGGTGTTGTCGCTAACGTTTTACTTAACAAGACCAAAGGCCACAGCAGCGGATGGATTGTAATCAGTGCAGGCTGGGGATTTGGCGTTGCGATTGCCGTTTATATTACCGGATGGGCAAGCGGCGGACATTTTAATCCTGCTGTGACACTGGGCTTTTGCATTGCAAATAAAACGGCTTGGACCCTGATCCCGCTTTATCTTTCTGGTCAGTTTATTGGAGCTTTTATTGGACAAACGCTTGTCTGGCTCTCTTATTTCCCTCACTGGCAAAAAACTCCTGATCCTCAAATGAAATTGCTCAGTTTTTGTACACAGCCAGCCATACGCAGCTACAAATGGAACTTTGTTTGTGAAGCTGTCGGAACGATGGTTTTGCTTTTAGGAGTTTTCGGGATTTTTGACATGCACAACGGCATCAGCAATGGCATGGGGCCTTATGCGGTTGGAATCTTGATCTTCTCAATTGGCTTATCTCTTGGCGGACCTACAGGATATGCGATTAACCCCGTCCGAGATCTAGGACCTCGGATTATGTATGCACTCTTGCCTGTCAAAGGGAAAGGGTCTGCAGATTGGAGCTATTCGTGGATCCCGGTCTTTGGTCCACTGCTTGGTGCTGCCATCGGAGCTGTGATCTACTTGCTTTACATCCAGCCGCTGAAGGCTTTGATGGAAGGCGTGTTATAAGCCAATAATCTAGGTGTTGTAGCAGGCTAAATACTGGCGAAGTATTCCGGAAGGGGAGAGACGAACTTCATCTTCTTATTTCGGAACGGATGAAGGAAGCCTAAGATATGCGTATGCAGGCAGAGTCTGCGGCGGTTAGTCTGTCCACCGTATTTGGTATCTCCCAATCTTGTGAAGTCTGCTTCTGAAGCATGGACGCGGATTTGATTCTTACGGCCTGTCTCTAAGGTGAATTTCACAAGAGCAGTGTATTTTCTTTGATTAGTTAAAATAAGCATTAGTTGTATAACTGTTGCACAAAACGAATAAGGAAAACAATATATGACACCCATTATTAGGACAACTTTTGAGCCACAAACAATCCAGATGACTTCGCTCCTAGAAGGACCAATTAGGACTATCCTTCCTGACATCTTAGAATTCATTATTATTTTTACTGATCATAATGAAAATACCCGATTAGTAAGTCGTCATTGGAATGTTCTTACATTTACAACTAATAAAAAGTCGAAAATCCAAGAACTAAAACAAACCATCCTACTGGTAACTGAAAAGCTCAATCCCAATACGCATGTTCAATGGATAGCAGATCTTGCAAAAATTCAAAATGCGCCTCAAGTTCGCTCTGAAGATCTATGCACTTTTGTAAAAGTTCAACAATTGTTTCTTGCTAACAAAGGCTTGATTATTGGTATTTTAAGAAAATTGCCTGAAAAAGAGAGGGATCAATTAGAAAAAGCAATAGGCGATCAACTTTCAGGTTCCATGAGAGATCTCTTCATAATCTTAAAGCTGGATCTTACAACTGTCAAGAACGTCAAGCTAGGCACGTATTTTACGCTGTTACAAAGTTGCCAGCCTTTATCAATAGATGATCGAGGAAGGGTCGTTTGCAAAGCTGCTAAAAACGGCAGGCGAGAAATCGTCAGATTGCTTCTGGTTAATGGGCCAATTTCAGAAGAAAATCGAGTATTGGAAGTTAAGCGAGCTGTTGAAAGTGACGATCGAGAAATCGTCGAATTACTACTGGCTAATGGGCCAATTTCAGAAGAGAGTCGAGGAGATGCGGTTTGGAGTGCTGCTCGGAATAACAATCTAGAACTCATCAGAGTACTGCTAGCTAATGGGCCAATTTCAAAAACGAAGCGAGAATATGCAGTTAGTCGCGCTGCTTTAAACAACAATCTAGAAATCGTCAGATTGCTGCTGGCTAATGGGCCAATTTCAGAACAGTGCCGAGGAGAGGCAGTTGAGAGCGCTGTTAAAAAAAGCAATATAGAGCTCATCAGATTGCTTCTGGCTAATGGGCCAATTCCAGAACAGTGCCGAGGATTGGCAGTTTACGCTGCTGCTCAACTAAACGATCTCGAACTCGTGAAATTGGTTCTGGCTAGTGGGCCAATTTCACAAGATCATCGAATTTTAACAGTTGAGCGCGCTTCTGTAAAAGACAATCTAGAACTCGCGAAATTGGTTCTGGC